>JAQCNR010000080.1 GCA_028274925.1 Halovenus sp. | reverse complement strand
GAATGCGCCCGGTTCGATGTTACTGAATGCGGCAGCAAGCATCACACCGCCGATGCCCATTACAATCGCACTGATCAGGAACGACCAGATCTTGAATTTTGTCGGGTTGAGGCCAGCGGCCGACACCGCGTCCTCGTTTTCACGGATGGCCGTGAAGACCAGCCCGTGGTTCGACCGCGTAATGATTGTCAACCCCAATGCGATAACCAGCATTGGTATCAGCAACACGTAATACCGGGCTATCGGCTCAGCAGGAGAGATGATTCGCTCGATTCGAATCCCGGCTGAGCCACCGAGGAAATCGAATGCCAGTGTTGCCTGATAGAACAACAACACGGCTGCGAAGGTCACCAGTGAAAAGTACGGCCCTTCGAGGCGGAGCGACGGCAGTGCAATGAGCAGCCCGATAACTACTGCGACTAGCACAGAGACTGGCGCAGTGATGTAGAACGGCTGTGCGCCGTACTGGCTGAATAGCACTGCGGTTGTGTAGGCGGCCCCGCCTGAGAGCACCGAGTGCCCGAAGCTAATGTAGCCGGTGTATCCGCTCTGCACATCCCAGCCCATCGCGAAGACTGCCCAGACCGACGCGAACGCCAGCGGGCGAAGAATTGACCTCGCGATGATGCCCTCTCCAGGCTCGAAGAGGATAATCGACCGGCCCCAGAAGCCGCCGGTCAACAACAGGACGATGGTCAACAGTAGGAACGCAAACTGGAGGCCAGTTACCGTCCCGAGGTACTTTCCGAGTGTCCTGTTGAACGCGCTTGCAACCGGGTCGAACGCCCGGTCGACGGGCGCGAGGATGATATCGAAAAACCGGCCAATCGGTCTCAGCACTGCCCGTATCGCACTGGTTACGCTCCCACTCGCTGTCGATAGAATCGTGAGCAATGTTGTAATGCTAATCATTCTGCGAACTCCCTCCCGAATAGTCCCTCTGGTCTGAACAGCAGGAAACCGACGAGAAGGATCAATGTCGGCATCCCTCGGAATCCACTGCCGATGAGTTCGACAGTGATCTGCTCAACATATCCAATCATATAGGCGCCAATTACGGAGCCCTTGATCGAACCGATTCCGCCGACAACGACGGCGATGAACGCGACTGCCAGTGGATTGAGCCACATCAGTGGCGCAGCCCCACCGTTGAAGCCGAGGAACATCCCGCCGAGGCCTGCGAGACCGCCGGCGATGAGCCAGGTCTTCGCTCTGACCGCCCGAAGGTTCACTCCCGTGAGCTGTGCACCGCGCTCACTCATCGAGGTTGCGACGATTGAACGCCCGTCGTCGGTCTTGGAGATGTACAACCACAGCAGCCCGATTGCGATCCAAGAGACGACGAAGCCGATTGCCTCCCAGTACGCAACACTCGTTCCCCCGATGTCGAGGAACCCATCGGTGATCCGCAACGTAAGCTGCGTTGAGCCGAAGTACCACGTCAGGAACTGTGACGCCGCGACGGCAAGTATCACTGTCGAGAGGAACGTAATGACGACGTTGTCCTCAATACGCTTGACGAGAATCTCGTACAGCAGCAGCGACAGCAGCGCCGTAACGATGACGCCCGCGAACAGACCGACGACTGGATGGAAGTCAAGTTGCGGAACGACTGTCGGCATCACGACGATCGTATAGATGTACGCACCGGCCATGAGCAACGCCCCATGCGCGAGGTTCAGCACGCCGGCAACTCCGAAGATCATCGTAAACCCAATTGCGATTAGTGCGTATACCGCACTAACCGTCGTGGCCTGTATGATGGCCGTTACGATCGCACTCATCCTTTATGCCATCCAGTCTGGCATCATGTGGTCACTGGTTCGGTATTGGTCAGAGAATACACACTCGACCTTGCCGGGACGGTCGTCACCGTACTCGACGTGTGCAGGTGAGGTGTCGCCGTCGTTCGGCTGCCACTGCGTCACCGGGAAGTTGGTGATGCGGTCGTTGGAGTCCCGCTCGGCGACCAGGTCGTGTGGGTACTCTGCGTCCGGCCCGTAGAACTCGATGGTTCCCGACGCACCCTCGAGCGTCGCACCGAGCATCGCGTCGACGTAGCTGTCGAGGTTGTCGGCTGGGGCGGTGGTGCCGACCTCGTTGAGGACCTGCTGCAGCAGGAGCACTGCGTCGTACGTTCCGAAGCCCATGTACATCGGCGCGCCGTCAGGTGTGCCGGCGTTGAAGCTGTCTTCGGCGTATTCGTCGATGTACTCCTCGATGAATGGGAACGTGACGCCATCGTTGAAGTTCGTCACGCCGCCCGCGCCAGTCTGGGAGGTCGTCTCGTAGATGTTGGTTCCCTGGACCGGAATGTCGTATTCGGGGTGCATTCCGGGCACGTGAATGCCTTCGAGTCCCCACTCGAGCTCGTTGCCCGCCCACTGCGGGTAGATCTGCTGTGGCGACGCCGAAATGTGTGCGAAAAAGCGAAGCACGTAGTCGACATTGAGTTCGTTGGCGGTCGAGACGACCGGTGACAGGTCGGGGTCTTGAATCGAGAGTGCTCGGCCGTTTCCGTCGTTGTTCTCGATTGTCAGCCCCTCCTCTTCGGCGTAGCCCGGCAGGAGGTCGCCGAATGCACCTGTCCACGCAGCCTGGTCTCGGAAGAACGCCAGTGAGTTCCAGCCATGTTCGTCCGAGAGATGCACCATATGGTCCCGCATTCCTTCTGCCTGCAGGTCCGAGTTGATTGGGCCGACTCGGAAGTAGTGTTTGTTCGTCTCGTAATCCTCGCCGACGAACCCTCGCGTCAGTTCCGGTGACGCTGGTCCCGTCGAGATGTACGGCACGCCGAAGTCAGCAGTCAGGCTGATGAGTGCACGCCCGACCTCAGACTGGAACGCGCCGACGATGACATCTGCGTTTTCCTGTGTGATGAGCTCCTCGACGACGATTTCCGCTTCACTCGATGAGACAGCGGTGTCTCCGGTGACAAGCTCGACATCCTCGTCCTGGACGCCACCGTTGTTGTTTACTTTACTGACGGCCAGCTCGGCGGCTCGGACCGAGCCCACGCCCAGCACGCTCGCTTCCGGGCCAACGTGGCCGATTGTGAGGCCATCTCCCCCTTCTTCGTCGACACCGAGCAGGCTCCCACACCCCGCGAGTGCGGTCGCTGCGGTTCCTGCCCCGAGTGCCTGAATGACTCTACGTCTCGTCGTCCCCTCGTAGGTTCCGGTTGTGTCTTTCGACATCGTCTGTCCATGTAATCAACTTCGCCCTATATAACGATTATTGTCGTGTGTAAGGCGTACTTTATAAGTAGGCGTTTACATTTGGGGGGGCGTGGTCGGGAAAGATAAATCCCACCATCAAAGAGTTAATTTAATAGCTGAGTGGCAACGTGCGGTATCGAGGCTGGCCTCGGCCTTTTTGAATACCGCGCGCGGACTGGGGCGACATGACCCATCCCCGACAAGGCCGATTGTTAGCCTCTCTCGCAGGACTGGCAGCTCTCTGGTGAAAAGGCGGTGGCTCGTGGGCTGTTTAGTTATGTGCTACTCACGGTGTAAACTGTAAACTACAATCCGCCGTTCGGGCCGTGCGACCTGCTTACAGGCCTGCGAACTCCGAGGCGATGGTGTTCAACTGAATTTCGTCAGTCCCCTCGACAATCCGGAGAATCCGCGCCATATGGAGGTGGCGCATGAACGGGTTGTCCTCGGAGAGACCGTTGCCGCCGTGAATCTGCACCACGTCGTCGACGACATCCCAGAAGACGTTCGTGCCGTAGTACTTCAGAATCGAGGCGTCCTCGATGACGCTTTCGCCCTGGTCCATCTTCCAGGCACAGCGAAGGCCGGCGGAATCGGCAGCGTAGGTCTTTGCACGCCCTTCTGCGAGTTTCGAGGATACCTGCTGGAACTTCCCAATCGGCCGACCGAAAGCCTCGCGCTGGTTGGCGTACTCCGCACCGCGTTCGAGCAGATACTCTGCGTGACCGATTGCCTCAGCGCCGAGTTCGAGTCGACCCAGCGAGAGGAACTCCATCGCCTGATAGAACGCACCATCGACCTGTCCGAGCACGCGGTCCTCGGACACTCGCACGTCGTTGAACACGAGTTCTGCTTGCATTCCCTCGACGCCAACGGCGTTGTTCAGCGAACTCACCTCGTACTCGTCTGACTCGACGATGAAGCAGGTAATCCCACCGTACCGACCAACTTCCTCCTGTGGGGTCGTTCGCGCGAAGACTTGAACAAAATCGGCGTAGGGGCCGTTGGTAATCCACTGTTTCGTCCCGTTGATCACCCACTCGTCGCCGTCCTTCTCGGCGCTCGTGGACATACTCGGTGAGTCCGACCCGACTCCGGGTTCGGTCTGTGCGAAGGCAGTCGATTTCTCGGCTCTGATCGCTGGTTCGAGATACCGCTCGACCTGTTCGCCCTCCGCCAGCATCAGCAACGGTTTCGGCCCCTCGGGTCCGGCGAGGACGTGTTCGGCCATCTCGACGCCCGAAGCGGCGACGGCCTTCTTGGCCTCGTACCATGTCACGTTCGAGACGCCGCCCCCACCGACGTCCTCGGGCAGGTTCATCGCGTAATAGCCGGCCTCGGCGCTGCGCCGCCGAACCTCCTGAATTGCTTCGAGCACCTCTGGCACAATCCGGCCGTCTGTTTCGTGTCGCAGGCGTGGATTGGTGTAGGTGTCGCCGAGTTCGTTCTGGATGGGTTCGACCTCCTGTTCGATGAACTGCTCCAGGTTGTCGATAATCATCCGTGTCTCTTCGTCGTGCTCGAAGCTAACCCCTGAGTTTCCCATACCTCTTCAATACAGCCCGAACGTGTTAATTCTACCCACGAGGCATATCCCTGTGGTTCCGACTGTTCGGCCTTGCTGAAAATCTCAGAAACCGACACGGATAGCGTGCTGAAGAGGAAGCATCTATCCAGTACATTGTCACCGGTGATTTGATATGGACACCGGGATATCAGTTCGTCAGAAAGGGCATTTGGTGGCTACAACTCCTAGCACCCGTGGGCTGAACGTTTCGCTATGCCAGCGTGATCACATCTGGGTCATCTGATCGAGACTCGATCTTATTTCCACATTCGGGGCATTCGTAGTCGAGATAGGTGGCGTGGACGTGGAGTATCCAGTCCCCATTAATTCGACTTTCGTGTGTACAGCTCGGACAATAGAGCGTTGCCTTGTCGGGCAGCTGGCGCTCGACGTGGTTATTGGAGGGAACCATTCCATTATTTACCAGCCGACTATGAATAAGGGTGCCGTTCACTGTGTCAGTCGACCATCTCTGCAAAACCCGAATTCAGCAGCTACGCTGGTCGAAATTTGTCCACCGACAAACGGTTGCGACATAACTACGACGGGTGTCCAAACGATTTGTATGGCTCATACACGTTATTTGTCCGACAAAGTCAGTTTACTCAGTATTTCCTAAATATTTTATATATCTTGGTCATAAAATGAAGATGGCTGAGAATACTGCGTTCAATTGGCAAATTCGCTTTTCTGTGTCGGTGTGCTGTATTGTAACATGAAACGACAGGAATTCATTCACCTCCACATGTTGCTATTCGAGGTGAGAGAGTATCTCAAACGAGACGAATCAGTACCTGACGCTGTCTTTGCTCAGTACAACACACAACTGGTTCGTCCGTATGATATCCACCGAGGCAAGGACGCACACGCAACCGCAGTCAGACACTTATCACGTCACTGTAGCCAGTTGGTTACCGAATCTCATCAGCAGATCCATACCAGCTCTACCGAGACGCCCCCCTCATAAACCAATGCCTACGAATGAATATGAGACGAACCAAGACCGACTGGACGTGGTAAAGCTTGGAGACTACGATGGAGAGGCCATCTACGTGTTTTATCCCAATGACGCGACCGGCGAGGAACTCAAAACGATGTGGATTCGATCTCCGGAAAGTGGGACGACTTGGTTACCAGACCAGCAATGACCGCCAAATTATGGGCCTGCTCAGTGAGCGGTCGTCCTTACTCGGAGATGACACAATCGAACGCGGTATCAGCAAGTTGATCACCTCCGTCGGTGGGGCCAGTTGCAGTTTCGATTGTGAACTGTTCATCATTATGCTGGAGGATGGTGGCAGTCAGCTCACGGATACCTCTCGTCGCATCGACGTGGAGGACATGAGTGTCATCTCCTCTCGCAGTTTCGGACACAATGAGGCTATTTTTCAGTTTTCGCCACGGTGACTTCCTCATCGGAGACTGTGACTTCCATTCCTTCATAGCAGAACGTTACACAGCTACAGCCCGCCTTGCCGTCAGCTGACTCCGTCGTCAGCTCGTCAAGTGCATCTGTATCAAGAACAGATTGAAGCGGAGTCAACTCCTGTGGTCCTCTCCTGAGAGCGGTCGCAACGACCGCGACGACTGCCAAACTCGGCGAGTCACGCGTGCTGTCGTACGTTGCCTGAAAATGCTTTCTCTCTGCACCGACTGCCACCGCATTTATTGAATCCACAAAATCTACTGCTCCAGTCATCTCTTGTGAAGTTCCCATCACTACAACGGAGTCCGCCCACAGTGTTGTGTGCGCGTATTGCCAGTGCAACACGCCTTTATATACGAGATATATACTCACTCTTCGGAAGTGATGAGAGAACTTGTAACAAGGCGTCGGATGCCGCGTTGTAGCCGGGACGAGACCGCCTGCCGAGTGATTTCGAGTTCGTCTGCAAGATCGTCTTGATTCGCGCCTCGCGGTGAGTCGAAGTACCCGCGGGAGTACGCCAGTATCAATGCTTCCTTTTGACCGTCGGTCAGGTCGTGGTCCCGGTCAGATTTGGGCGATGAAGTAGCGTGTAACTCTGTCAACTCGATCGGAACGCCGTGTTCTTTGCAGTACGTCTGGAAGTTGGAGAGCGCCGTTTGATCACTCGCGCGGAGTTCAAATATCCACTGCTCGGTGGTTCCCAGTCCAGACAGAACCGAGACATCGGTATTGACGATGGCCGTGAGAACGCTTTCGTGATTGAGGTTCCAGTCCACACGTACGAGCATCTGTTTCTCGACTTGATCAATTACTTTGACTTGGTTGACCCCGATATCAGCACTCAAATCTGTCGTGAGTTTCTCTGTGTCATCGGCAGAAATCCAGAAATACGGGATAACCGCATCATTCGTTGGGACAACCCGGTCTAACTCGATAGTCACGTCGGTCAACTGCTCGAAGACAGCGCTCAACGGGAAATCTGCTTGGTCGGTGGTGAACGAGGCTTTGATAGCCATATTATATTCTTACCGAGTTACACTTATGCATTAGTCGCTACTTGAGTCTCTGAGAGGACTGCAGCCAGTTGGAAACCGATATTTTGGACGAACATCTTGATCTGCCGTTCCAAACATTGCATACGCGCCTCTCATTCAATACGCTCGCTGAGAAGCATCACCTTCGAATGGCTTCAACAGAGCCGAACCCTCTTACTGCTCCTCACGGGATGTCTAGGTATGACTGAGACATTCGAGGCCGGTGACGTGACTCTCGAACGCATCCGGGAGTATGTCTGGGAAGTCCCCCAGCACGGCGACATGCGCGTCCCTGCCCGCATCCTCGCCAGCGAATCGCTGCTCGAAGAGATCACACAGGACAAGACCATCGAGCAAATCACGAACACGACACACCTGCCCGGCATCCAGAAGTACGCCATCTGTATGCCCGACGGTCACCAGGGCTACGGCTTCCCGGTCGGCGGCGTTGCAGCTATCGACGCCGAAGACGGCTGTATCAGCCCCGGCGCAGTCGGCTACGACATCAACTGCCTGTCGGGCGATACTGATGTCAGGCTGTCATTCGGACGGCGGATTCAAATCGAGGAACTCAGTGACCGCTTTGAGGATGAGCGTGCAGTCGTCGCAGGTGACGAACTGACCGAATCAGATATCAGGTTATTCACCGAAACTCCTGAGCGGACCGTGTACGAAGTCGAGACAGAGACCGGTGAGCAAATCAAGGCAACGGCAGATCACCCGTTCCGCACACCAGCGGGGATGGTAGATTTAACAGAAATTGAAGAGGGCGACGCAGTGTCGGTACAGCCGTTCCGTGGACTTCGACACGAGGAGCCCGTCGACAAAACACTGCTTACAGAAGAGGACTTCGCGGACGCAAACCACCAGATTCGTCGCGTCCTCCAAGACCGCGACGTGCTCCCACTCTCAACCGCCGACGAGACATTTAATCGGTTGCTCAAAGTTCTGGGGTTCTTTACGGGCGATGGTTCGTTCGGCGGTGAGGGCCAAACATGGTTCTACGGTGACCCTGAGGACCTTGAAGAGATTCGGTCCGACATTGAGGCTATCGGATTCACACCGTCGAAAATATACAGCCGCGACCGCTCACATGAAATTGACGGGAACTGTTTCGAGCACACAGAGCACAGTTTCAAAACTACTGCCAAAGCATTCCGACTCCTGCTCCAGAAACTCGGCGCGCCGGCTGGTAAGAAGGTCTCTTCCGGGTTCGAGACACCGTGGTTCTTCGAGCGTCTCACCAATTGGCAAAAGGCGCTGTACTACTCGGCGTACTTCGGTGCCGAAATGAACGAACCGTCGGCCCAACACGAGAAGAACCTCTATTGCCCGAAGATTTCGCAGAATCGCACTACTGAAACTGCTGAAAGTGGTAAGCAGTTCCTCGCAGACCTCGCCACGTTTCTCCAAGATGTGGGTATCGAGACAAACCAAATCGAAACGATAGAGACCGACTCGAACCGCAATCACGAAGTCGTTCGTCTTCGTCTCGGGATTAAGAACGACAGCGAAAATCTCATCCGATTATTCTCGACTATTGGCTACCGATACAACAGAGACAAACAACGACGAGCAATCAAGGCCATTCAGTATCTGAAACTGAAAGAACAGGAAATCGCGCGAAGAGAGAACATTGCAGCGGAAGCACGGACGATGGCCGACGGCGGTGTCGCCGCCGAAGAAATAATTCAATCGTTCGATATCAACGACCGGTTTGTTGAGCGTAGTATCTGGAGCGGCCGCGATGGGCGACCACGGCCCAGTGAACAGTTCCCTGGATTCGAGGAGTTCTGTGAATCGCTTAGTGTCGGCGACGACATGACCGTCGAAACTAGCATCGTCCGGATCGAAGAAGCTGGCAGCGAGACAGTATACGACATTGGTGTCGCCCATGACGCGCACAACTTCCTCGCCAACGAGTTCGTCGTCTCAAACTGCGGCGTCCGAATGGTGAAGACGCCGCTCACCTACGCAGACGTGCAGGGCCACGAAGAGGAACTGGTCGAGGCGCTGTTCGAGGCGATTCCATCAGGTCTGGGCGGCGGCGGCGTCGTCGACAATGCCCCTGTCGAGGCGGTGCTCGACCGCGGCGTCGAGTGGGCGGTTGAGGAGGGATACGCCACCGAGGCTGATTTGGCCCACTGCGAGGACGAGGGCCGCCGACCTGACGCCGACCCGTCGGCAGTCTCACAGAAGGCCAAGGACCGCGGCCGCAACCAACTGGGCAGTCTGGGCAGCGGCAACCACTTCCTCGAAGTCCAGCGCGTGACGGACATCTTCCGCGAGGAAGTCGCTGCCGAGTTCGGTCTCGAACTGCAACAGATTGTCGTGTTGATTCACTGTGGCTCGCGTGGCCTCGGCCATCAGGTCTGTACTGATTACCTGCGGGACATCGAGCAGACTCACGCGGGACTGCTCGCACAACTTCCCGACAAGGAACTGGCGGCCGCCCCCGCCGGTTCGCAGTTGGCCGAGCAGTACTACGGCGCGATGTGTGCGGCCATCAACTTCGCGTGGACCAACCGACAGCTCATCACCCACCAGACTCGCGAGGTGTTCGCCGATATCTTCGACGTTCGCTACGACGAGATGGAACTGCTGTACGACGTGGCCCACAACATCGCCAAGCGGGAAACCCACGACATCGACGGCGAACAGCGAGAGGTGTTCGTCCACCGGAAAGGCGCAACCCGGGCCTTCCCCGCTGGCCGACCCGAACTGCCTCCCGTCTACCGCGACGTTGGCCAACCGATCATCATCCCCGGCAGCATGGGCACGGGCAGTTACGTTCTCCGGGGTGGGGCGAACTCGCTGTCGGAGACATTCGGTTCGACGGCCCACGGTGCAGGTCGACTAATGTCACGCACACAGGCGAAAAACGAGTTCTGGGGCGAGGATGTGCAGGACGACCTGCGCGAACAGAATCACATCTACGTCAAAGCCCAGAGCGGCGCAACGGTTGCCGAAGAAGCACCGGGCGTCTACAAGGATGTTGACGAAGTAGTCAACGTCTCCGACGCGCTGGGTATCGGTGACAAGGTCGCACGCACGTACCCGGTCTGTAATATCAAGGGCTGATTAGCCCGGCGCGCTTGGCGTGTCGCTTCCGCTCGACCCGCCCCCAGAACCGCTCCCGCCTGCGTTGACGCTTGCGAGAACAAACCGCTCGCCCTCCTCGGTGATGAACACGAGGTCGAACCGTGCGTCGGGGTCGGGCCGAGCGCCGTAGGCTGAATCCTCACGAACCCGGACGTCGTCGTTCTCTGTTACCATATCTCCGGGTTCTTTCTCGCCGTCAAGTTCGGCCCAACTGACGTTGTTCTGTGGGCCCTGGATATACAGCGACCCCGCTGGCCTGTCGGTCGAGTCCTGATACAGCACGACGAGTTGGTCACCGAGGAACGTGAAGTCGACATCTGCGGTCTGCTG
>JAQCNR010000386.1 GCA_028274925.1 Halovenus sp. | reverse complement strand
ACGAGGTCATGGCGGCGACCACCCTCAAGATCGGGGTGGGAGATCAGCAGCGGGACGTTAATCAACTGCTCGTACAGCGCAAATTCGTGGCCGTAGAGGTCGTGTTCGCCGTGGAGTTCGCCGTGGTCGGCACAGACAACGACGGTCGTATCCTCGAAGCGACCCGTCTCGCGCAGCCACGAGAGCAGGCGGCCGAGTTCGGCGTCCATATGGGCGAGTTCGGCGTCGTAGAGTTTGCGGATGTCCTCCCACTCGTCGTCGTCAATCGAGCGCCCACCAGAGTTGAATTCCTTGGAGTTCTGGCAGACGTCGTCGGGGTCCACGTCGGGAGCGAACTCCTCGCGGTACTCCTCGGGTGGGTAGTACGGCAGGTGGGCGTCCATCAGGTTGATGAACGCGAACCAGTCGTCGTCAGCGTCTTCGATAAAGGACTGCGTGCGGTCGATAACAGACGGCGTCTTGGAGTCAGAGCCTTCGCCGCTTGCGAGCATCGAGTGTGCCTTCGCGCCGAGGTGGACGAGTCGGTTCGCCATCGACCGGAGCGTGTCGTTGTCGTTGATCGTCTCCCACACACTCGCCAGCGGGCCGGAGAGCACGTCTCCCGGCAGCACCTCGAAAAAGGAATCCTGGTGGTCGAATCCTCGGGTGAGATGTGTGTACGGTGTAATCCAGGCGTTCGAGGAGTAACAGGCGGTGTCGTAGTCTGCGGCCCGGAGCACGGACGCGAGCGTTCCGACATCGTCGAGATAGGGGCTGGTCTGGTCAGCGCCGTGGTCGGTCGGATACCGGCCAGTGAACATCGAGGCGTGGACTGGCAGCGTCCACGGTGCCGGTGCAACGGCGTTCTCGAAGACGGTGGCGTCCTCCGCAAACGCTTCGAGTTCGGGCGTCGTCTCGCGGTCGTACCCGTACGGCGTCAGATGGTCCTTGCGGGTGGTATCCAGCACCACGAACAGCACGTTCGACGCGGAGCGCTCGCTCATTCACTCGTGGTTACTTGTAGCAGTATATAAAAACCCCGAACTGTCGTGGGCTGACGAACAGACCGAACGGTTGAAGACGTTTACAGGAAGATTGGGCGTATGGACCGGCGTCGGGCACTCGTCATTGGAGCCAGCGGCACGATTGCGATATTTGCCGTCTTGCTCTTTGTTGTCGGCGGGCGAGATGTGCTTGCGGCGCTTCGGACTGCCGACCCCCAGTTGGTCGGCTTCGTCGTGGTGGCTGGACTCGGCTGGCTGGTCTGCTGGTCGCTCATGTTACGCAGTATTCTTGGGACGCTCGACACTCAGATTACGGTGGTTCGTTCGTTTTTCGTCTATGCCGCTGCGGTGTTCGCCAACAACGTCACGCCGTTCGGACAGGCCGGCGGCGAACCCGTCGCTGCGTTGCTCATCTCGAAGGTGACCGACGAACCGTACGAGACTGGCCTCGCCGGAATTAGCGCTGTCGATGTTCTCAATGTCATCTCTTCGGTGACGCTGGTTCTCGTCAGCGTGAGCTACTACGCGACGACGACGACTGTCGGCGAGGCTGTCCAGAACGCTGTCGTCTCGGCAATCGGCATCGTTGCCGGCGTGAGCCTCGTCCTCGGTGTGAGCTGGCGATACCGCTGGTCGCTGGTCGACGTGGCGAGCAAAATTGTCGCGGCGACGGCTGGTCGACTGTTGCCAACCTCGACGCTCGATTTCGACTTACAGGACCGCGCTGGCCGGTTTTTCGGCCACGTGGAGACGATTGCGACCAGCCCAGCACGCCTCGCACTCGTGTTGGGGCTCTCGCTCGCTGGCTGGCTGTTACAGGGGGTCGCGCTGTATCTCGCCTTCAGCGCGCTGGGCTACACCGTTCCGGTCGCTGTTGTGCTCTTTGCGATTCCACTCGGCAACCTCGCCGGTGCGGCACCGCTCCCCGGTGGTCTCGGTGGTATCGAGGCGGCGTTTGTCACCATCCTTGTGCCGACGACTGGCATCCCGGCGGCGACAGTGACGGCCGGGGTGCTCATCTACCGGGGCGTCATCTACTGGTTGCCGGTTGGACTGGGTGGACTTGCCGCGGCGGCGTTCGGGATGGACCTCACGAAGTAAGTCTTATACGCGGTATCCCCAGAGCATACTGGTAGATGGTGCTGCTCCAGGCCGACTACATCCCAGAGTGGATGGACGCGTGGCTCACCTCCGAGTTCGGACTGCTCATGCTGCTCGGCCTCTGTCTGCTCGAAGGGACGATGATGCTGCGGTTCATGCCGAGCGAACTCGTCGTCCCGGCGGCCCTGTTACTCATCGGTACGTCCCCACCGACAGTTGCCGCCGTTGTCCTCATCGCGGTGGTGGGTACGACCATCGGACAGGCGATACTGTTCGTCCTCGTCCGGCGGGGCGGGCGTGACTACGTCCTCGACAACGGCTGGCTACCGATTAGCGAACAGCGACTCGACCGCTTCGACGCCTGGTTCGACCGCTGGGGCCTGCTCGCTGTCCCGCTGAGCAACACGATGCTGTTCGTCCGCGGCCTCTGTACGTTCCCGGCTGGGTTGTCGACGATGCGTCTGCGGACCTTTGTCGTCCTCTCAGCGCTTGGCTCGCTGTTCTTCCAGTCAATTCTCGCCGCGCTGTATCTCGCCGGCGAGCAGATTATCGTCTTCTGAGTCACTCTCGCAGCGGCTTGAAATCCTGTACCGTCGGGAGCGCCCAGCCGTAGCTCACGGCCACCAATCGCGCGCCCACGGTCACGGCCGCACAGACCACGGCAGCAGTGCTGCTCGGGCCACCGAGTGCCCCAACCAGCCAGTAGCTCGCCCCGCCCAAAATTGCACAACTGGCGTAGAAATCCTCGAAGAGGATGAACGGCGAGCGGTCGAGCAGGATATCTGCGAGCGCACCGCCGCCGACGGCGTTGATTGTCGCGACGGCAACGACACCGAACGCCGGCAGTCCTGTCGCCGTCGCGACGATCGCACCGGTCGTGCTGAACGCAGCCAGTCCAACCCCGTCCGAGGCGAGCGTCAACGGGTGGGTTTCGGGCTCGTTCCGAACGATATTCAGCGCGGCAGCCAGACAAATTCCGACGACGCCGAGCGCGACTTCCACCGGCGACTGCAGCGCCAGCGGCACCCGCGTCACGAGCAGGTCCCGTGTCACGCCGCCGGCGAAGGCCATCGAGAGCCCGACGATGGTGATGCCCAGCAGGTCGAACTCCTCGTCGATTGCTTTCGACGCGCCGACGAACGCAAACGCGACCAGTCCAACAGTGTTCATCACCGCGAAAGGACCACCGAACAGCGTCCCGAGGAGACTCATTGCCTGTGTTACTCGCGGGCCCTATTGAGCGCTCCGAGAGTTACTCGCGGTAGACCGGCAGGCGAAACCGGACGCCGGCGTCACGGAGTTGCCAGCGCAGTTCCGCGCCGAGCCAACCAAGCCCAGCGAACAGCCCCAATCCAGCGGCGGCGAACTGTGGTGCCCCGAACCAGACGGGCATCACGAAGTAGATACCGTTGACAATGCGGTGTGGTAGCAGACCTTCGAGGAAGTGTCCGATTCCGGTGAGGGGGTCGAAGCCACCGCCACTGTCGTCACTGGCCGCTCCGCTGTCGGTCCGACTCTCTAGGCCCAGTCGCTGTGCGCTCTCACCGCCCTGGCTCTCGACGCCGGTGTTGAGGCGTTCTGCCTCGTACGGCAGCGTCGAGCCGACTTCCCAGACAACCTCTCCGTCGGGATTGACCTCCATCACGCGGTTGCCGTGGGTGTCGGTGATGAGGGTGTTGCCGTTGGGCAGACGGTCGGCGTCACGCGGCCAGCGCATCTCGCTGTCGGTCCACTCCCAGCTTTGCACCCACTCGCCGTCCTCGCGCTGGAACTCCTTGATGCGGTTGTTCTCCGAATCTGCGACGACCACGGCAGGCCCACCCGCAGATTCGGGGATGTAGTCGGGGTTGTGCTGCTCGTAGAGGATGTCGTAGTTGTTCTCTTCGCCGAGCGTCCAGTCCTCTTGGACGCCTGTTTTGGGGTCGATGAAGACGACGCGGTCGTGATTTCGGAGACTGGCCATGATTCGGCCGTCCTCCAGCAGTGATACGTCGTTGAGGTGGGTCCAGTCACGCATGAACGACCCGCCGGAGTCGGCGGGGTCGAAGTCGGCCTGTGCGTCCCACTCCCACTCGATGATTCCCGTCTCGGTGTTCAACATGTAGACGCGGTCGTAGAGAATGTCGGCGATGAGCACTCGCGTCTCGTTGACCCGGACGTGGTCGTGCCACTCACCGGCGGTCTCTTGGTGGTTGTACCGCTCGACGATGACCTCTGTCTCGCCAGTCGTCAAATTCGTCCGCTCGATGACGTTGCGGGCACACGGCGGTGAGTCACAGTAGGGACCGCTCGTGTGTAGCGTATCCGTCGCGACGTACTCGACGGTTGCAGTCGTGCCCTCGACTTGGTCGACATCGAAGTATTTGGTTCGCTCGTCGGCATAGTACAGCACGGAGCCGTCGGGATTGTACGCAATCAGCGTCCCGGCCCGACCAGATTCAGTGATGACGGTGATGTTGTCTGCTTGCGGTGCTTCGGGTGCCTCCGCCGCCGACGCTGTCGAGAGGCCGCCGCCGGTCGCACCGACGGCGATGACGCCGGACGCGAACAGAATGACGAGCAACAGTCCGATTCGGATTCGGTTCCGTGTGAGCGCCTCGCCAACCTGTCCGAGTCCATCTCGGACTCGCTCGAGCGGCGGACGGTCGGGCGGCGAATCTGTGTCGGGACTCATTGATTT
>JAQCNR010000378.1 GCA_028274925.1 Halovenus sp. | reverse complement strand
GAGTCGCTCCAGCAGTGGTTCGTCAGTGCGCAAATCTGGCCCCAATAACACTTCCGCGGGGTCGAAGCGGTAGAGTTCGGCGAGGAGTCGGTCTTCGGCGTCAGGTCCCGAGACGCTCGAGACGTGAAACTGACCGGTCGTTACGTCAGCGAATGCGAGCCCATAGCCGTCCTCGCTTTCGACGACTGCGGCGAGATACTGTGAGTCAGCGTCGGTCCGTTCGAGGAGCGTCCCGGGTGTGACAACTCGTGTAATTTCGCGTGCGTGGTCGTCACCGCGTTCGTGCTGGTCCGCCACAGCAACACGGTAGCCGCGTTCGACCAGCGCGGTGAGATACGGTGTGAGGTCAGCGACGGGAACGCCAGCCATCGGGTACGAAGATCCGTGCGAGGACTTCTGTGAGACTTTCAGTTCGAGTTCCTCGGCAACGAGTTCGGCGTCCTCGTCGAAAAACTCGTAGAAATCCCCGACCTGCATCGCCAGAATATCCGCGTCAGTGTCGGCTTTCAGGTCGAAAAACTCGCCGACGATTCCTGTCATACCAACCCCTGCGTGCGTCGCCGATTAAAACGTCACGGGTACGGACCGCCCCCGCGTTTCTTGCCGAGAAATCCCCCACCTGACTACATTACACCGGCTATCGAATGGGGCGGTATGAGCGTTATCGAAACGACCAATCTGACCAAAACCTTCGGCGACGTGACTGCTGTCGAGGGATTAGACCTTGCCGTTGAGGACGGTGAAATATACGGCTTTCTCGGCCCGAACGGCGCTGGGAAGTCGACAACGATCAACATGTTGCTGGACCTGATCCGGCCAAGTTCTGGGTCAGCACGGGTGCTTGGTCACGACCCGACGAGAGAGGCAAAGCAGATCAGACAGCGAATCGGCGTGCTCCCCGAGGGCGCGGAACTGTACGACCGACTCACTGGCCGTGAACATCTCAACTGGATGGCCAAATCCAAAGGGGCCGACCCCGATGTCGAGGCGACGCTCGAACGCGTTGGGCTCTCGCCAGCAGACGGCGACCGCCCAATTAGCGGCTACTCCAAGGGGATGCAACAGCGGCTAGCGTTCGGGATGGCACTGACCGGTGACCCCGACTTGCTGATTCTGGACGAGCCATCCTCTGGGCTGGACCCAACCGGGATGCAGGAGATGCGCGAAATCATCCGCGAGGAGGCTGCCTCTAGCCGAACGGTCTTCTTTTCGAGTCACATCCTCGGCGAAGTCGAGGCTGTCTGTGACCGCGTTGGGATCATGAACGAGGGAGAACTCGTCGCCGAAGGAACACTCGACGAACTTCGCGGAGAACTGGACCTTGGCGCGTCGATTCGCGTCGAGGTTGCCGACCCGGCGGCGGCCGAGCACGCACGAGCTATCGACGGCGTGCAAGCGGTCACCGTCGAGGACAACACTGTGGACGCGACGCTGGCCGACGCCGCGGCGAAGGTTCGCGTCGTCACCGCGCTGGACGAACAGACCACTGTCGAGGATATTCTCTCCGAGGATACCTCGCTCGAACAGTTGTTCAACACCTACACGAGCGACAGTTCGGCCGACTCGGCCACCGCAGCTGAAAGCGAGAGCCAGTCTACGGAACAACAGCCAGCGGAGGTGGTACAATGAGTGCCTTCGGTGTGATGCGCAAGGATATTCTCGACGTGCGCCGGGCGAAAATCGTCTGGTTCGTCGGCCTGCTGTTTACGCTGGTGACGGTGCTGTTTTTCTACCAGATCAACGTCAGCGGCGGGTTCAGAGGATTGCCGGAGGTTCTGCTTGCGCTGTGGAACCTCGTCTTCATCGGCGCGCTGTTCATTCCGGCAATTGCACTGGTTGCCGCGTATCTCTCGATTGCTGGCGAACGCGAGTCGGGGAGCATCAAGTTCCTGCTCTCGACGCCGATCAACCGCCGCGAACTCGTCCTCGGAAAGTTCCTCTCACGGACGTCGGTGGTCAGCGCCTCGCTGCTGGTCGCCTTTGTCATCGCCGCCGGGCTGTCAGTTGTCTGGTTCGACGAACTGAGACTTGGGACGTTCGTTGCTGTCGCGGCGCTGACGACGCTGTACGCACTTGCCTACGTCGCCGTCGCAATCGCCATCTCGGCGTCGACCAGTTCTCGGTCGCGCGCGATGGGCGGTGCACTCGGCTTCTACTTCGTGACAAATCTGCTCGTCATCTTTGGTGACCTCTCCATTCGCGGATTGCTCGACTACGTCCTCAACGACCTGCTCAACGCGGGCGTCGGGCAGGACCCACTGACCTTCATCACGATGGTTATCAGTCCGACACAGTCCTATCTCAGTTCGGTGCTGCTGGCCTTCCCCGACAATTTCCTCACGGTCCAACGACTGAACCCCGAGGAGATGGCGTGGTATGTCCGGGGTGAGATGGGGCTAGCATTGCTGGCCGCCTGGCTAGTCATCCCACTGTTGATCGGTATCTGGCGGTTCGACCGCGCGAATATCGGATAGCGAGGAAAACGAATCCGCTCAGTCGTCTGCGGAAATCGTCGGTGCGTCAATCTCGATTTCACCGGCGTCGAGTTCTTCTTCGACTTCGCGGGCAGCCTGCACCATGTTCTCCATCTTGCCGTAGGCAACGTCCCGCGGCAGGAGCTTCAGACCACAGTCTGGACTGATTGTCAGGCGCTCTGGCGGGACAATCTCCAGTCCTTTCTTGATGTTCTCCTTGATTTCTTCGACCGGTTCGGGTTCACGAACGTGGACATCCACCACACCCAGCGCGAGGTCTTTCGTGAACTTGTCGGCTTTGAAAACGCCGAGTTGGTCGTAATCGCCGTTGCAGAGTTCGAGGTCGTACTCCTCGACGGGATAATCGAGCATCTCGGGGTAGATGCGCGAGTAGTCACCGTAACAGACGTGAAGGCCAAGCCGGACATCGTCGGGGACGTCGTCGACGATTCGTTCGAGACACTCGCCGACGATGGCGTGGTCGTCTGGCGTCGTCGCCAGCGCGGGTTCGTCAATCTGGATGTATCGCGCGCCGGCCTCGACCAGTCCTTCGATTTCCTCGTTGACCAGTTCGGCCAGTTCGTAGGCCAGTTCTTCGTGGTCCTCGTAGACCTCGTTGAACGACCACTTGGCGAGGGTGTACGGTCCCGTAATCGGGACTTTCACAGGCACGTCCGTGACATCAGTAGTAAAGTCGTACTCGGAGATGAGCCACTCTTCGTCGTATTCGACCTCTTCGACGACGCTAGGTTTGTCGAAGTAGTTGTGACCCCACACCTTCACTGGGCCGTTGAACTCGTAGCCGTCGATGCGGTGGGCGAAGTACTCGACCATCTCGTTGCGCCGCATCTCGCCGTCGACCACGACATCCAGTCCACAGCGTTCGTGCTTCTTGCTGATTAGCCGGGAGGCGTCGTCTTTGGCTTCCTCGAAGTTCTCCGCGTCGAAGTCGTGGTCTTCATCCTCGAAGAGGTCACGGGCGCGGTGCAGCCACTTTGGCTTCGGGTACGAACCGACGACAGTCGTCAGCAGGAAGTGGTCGTTGTCGTGATTCTCGGGTCTGAATTGCTCTCTCGTCATGCTGTCACCTCTGTCTTGTTGAGTGCGCCAAGCGCCTCCAGTTTCTCCTCGAAGCGGTTGACCGGCAGGTAGAACGTCTCCGTGTTGGTCGTCGCGTAGATTCGCTCGTAGTCGTTTTGCTGGGTCTGGTCGGTGAACCACTCGATTCGCTCTTCGAGTGTTTCTGGGTCTTCGACCAGCGTGTTCTGGCCGTCGACGATGCCCAGCGCAACGTCGTCAGGCGTGCCGTACTCCTGTGCGTTGTAGACATTCTGTTCGTGGTCGGAAATCAGGTCGAAGCCGAGCGCGTCGATGTCGGCGTCCATCACGTGGGCGTAGACCTTCTCCTCCAGTGCGCCCCAGTACGGGTGGACAACGACGTCGGCGTCGGTCGCAGCAGCGACAGTGTCGATAGCTTCGCTTGCGCGCTCGTCGGCACCATCCTCGGGCGCATTCTCGACGAGCGACGGTTCGAGCAGAAAGAGCGTCTCGACATCGGGCAGGTGATCAGCTTCCTCGGCGAGGAACTCGCCGATTGCGGCCTGGAACGAGGCGTCGTCGCCGTAGTACTCGTCAGTCGCTAGGTCCGCAAGCGAGTACGGGCCGGGGAGCACGGCCTGCAGGCCGTCGGTCTGCTCCTGTGCTGCTTCGAGTTCGTCAGCTACGTCACCACTCGCAGAAAGTTCGCCAGTGACGACTGGGTCGCGGTAGAAGTTGTTGTTGTCGTAGTACCGGACAATTCCCTGCGTGTCGACGGCGTCGTTGACCGCCAGCGGGTGGGCGAGCATATCGTCCCACCGGCCTTGTCCTTCGACGATTCGGTCGAGGCTTGCGGCCTGCTGTGCGTTGATGAACTCCTCGCGGACCTCTGCGTAGGACTGCTGAATCTCTTCACCCTCGTCGCCGCCGATGAGGTCCACTTTCTGGTTACCCTTCTGATTTTTGAGTTGCTCCTTGGCCCAGTCGGGCAACGGATACAACCCCGGTGTCGTCGCAACAATCTCTGTCATTGAATCTTCGTACGCCATGATGGGCTTTAATATTTTCTTTTCGGATATGCCCATTAGTAATTGCGGGCTACGCCGCGTCGAAGCGAACCACAAGCAATTTCTCGAACGGATGGGGCTCCTCGGCGATAATCTCACTCTGGAGGTCGCGCTCACGGGCGTACGCCCGAACTTCTTCGGGGCCGGTCAGCGTCGAAATGAGCAGGTACGCCTCGCCGTTGGGTCGAAGCACCCGCCCAACTGAATCGAGAAATGGGTCGACCATCGCGCGGCCGTCCTCGCCGCCAGAGAGTGCGCGTTCCATCCAATCGTCCCACTCCTGCTCGGGCGGCGTCGGGAGATACGGCGGGTTACAGACCACCACGTCGAAGCTCTCGTCGTGGAACGGAGACACCATATCACCACGGACGACCGGAACGCCCGCGTCGTAGGCCTGTTCACAGGCCTCCGGATTCAGGTCGACACCAATTGCCTCTGCCTTGGCTTCCCGGCGTAGTCGTGTCGCGACATATCCTGAGCCCGTGCCAACATCGAGGGCGCGCTGGCCCGGTTCGACAGCCTCGACAACGGCGTCAGCGAGCAGTTTCGAGTCCTCTGCTGGCTGGTAAACTGTCTCGATATCGCGCTGGTCGGCTAACTGGGGAACCTCAGAAGCGTCGTCGGTCATGCGTCCGGTTCGCCAGGGTCGCCCACATCCCACGCCAGTGTTGCGAGTTGGGCGAACTCTGCCGGCGTCACGTTGCCCGCTCTGGCACTCATCAGGTCCTCGCTCGCGGCGTCAACGACGGCGTCGCCATCCTGCAATCCAGAGATGTGGACCGTGTTTCGAACCGCGTTACGCATCGTCTTCCGGCGCTGGGTGAACACTGCCCGCAGGAAGTTCATGAAAAACTCGTCGTCGGGCACATCGTAGTCGGGGTCACGAGGTCGTGTTCTGACGACGGCACTGTCGACTGCAGGCTGTGGGTCGAACGCCTCTGGCGGCACGTCTTCGACGAGTTCGATATCGGCGTAATGGCCTGCAGTCACGGAGAGTCGTCCGTACTCGTCGGTGCCGGAGTCGGCGGCCATCCGCTCGGCGAACTCCGACTGGAACATCAACACGAGCGGTCGCCCCGTCGGAAGCAGTCGGAAGACGATTTCGCTGGAGATGCCGTATGGCAGGTTCGAAACGGAGGCAGTGAACTCGGGCAGGTCCACGTCGAGCGCGTCGCCTTCGATAACAGTGAGGCGACCATCAGCGCAGGCCTCGGCAAACTCCGACCGGAGAAACTCCGCGAGTTCGAGGTCGCGCTCAACGACAGTCACTTCGTCGGCGACGGCAAGCAGGCGGTCGGTCAGCGCACCAGTCCCACCACCGATTTCGAGGACGTGCGAGAGGTCCATCTCGGCGTCTGTTGCGTACGCTGGCAGGCGGTCGAGGACGCGGTTGTCGACCAGAAAGTGTTGGTCCTGGTTGGGGTCACCGGCCACGCCAGCGCGTGCTCGCAGGGCGTCGGGGTCGCGGAACTGGCCGGTCATCACTCCTCCTCGCGGGGGGCGAAGATGCGGTATTTCAGGTCGTCTTCACGCAGTTCTTCCATAATGCGGTCGACCAGCACCTGCTGGGGGTCGTGCAGGCCACCGATTCGCTCTTCGAGTTCCTCGAAGCTCTCGAAGGGGTTGCGCTTGCGCTCGTCGAGGATGTTGTTGCGCAGTTTCTTCCCGATACCAGGGAGGAGATTGAGTTGGTGGAGCCGGAGCGTGATGGGTTGGGCCTCGTTGTAGAAGTCGACGAATCGTTGTTCCTGCTCTTCGACGAGGTCCTCGATCACGTATTCCAGTTCGGACTGTGCGCCACCTGGAAGGTCCTCGTAGTCGATGCTGCTGTAGCGGGAGACAAAGTCGGCGGTCGAGAGGTCAACGCGGTCGCCAATGGAAACGTTCGCGTCGCTGTCGGCGATGACCTCGAACAGTTCGAACTCCTCGGAGTCGAGCACGTACGCGAGAGGGTCTTTCTCGTACTGCGGGCGGTCGTCCTCAGTGCGGCCGTGCGGGAGGAAGTCCAGCACAATATCTGTGGCCGCCCCACCGTCGTCGTCGCGTTCGGCGTCGGTCATGTCAAGTACCTACGGCGACCGTTCACTTAAACGTGGGCAAGGTGCGAGGACGACCGCAGGGAGTCCTCGAAAACGTGAGCGGCGCAGCCGCGAACAGTGGGACCGAGCATCGCGAGGTCCCAGAAAGGCGAACGGCGACGCCGTGACCGCGAGGGCGACCGCAGGGAGCCCTCGACACGGCGAGCGGTGACCGTCGGGGAACCGCGAGCCGCGAGGCCGAGCAGCGCGAGCCCTCGGAAACGTGAGCGGTGACCGTCGGGGAACCGCGAGCAGCGGGACCGAACATCCTGAGCCCTCGGAAACGTGAGCACGGCCGTGGGCAGCCCTCACAAGCGGGCAGGCCATCGAAAGCGCTTTACGGGAAGCTAGGCCAGTTGTGAGTACAGCCTGTGCGGGGTTGATGACGCTTCCAGCTCGAATAGGATTTGCCGCCCTCAGGCGGCTGTGGCACTGCCACAACAGCGGGGAAGTGCGAGCCCACGCGCAGGAGGTGAACAATCATGCCAGTATATGCTGACTTTGACGTCCCTGCGGATCTCGAGGACGACGCACTCGACGCACTCGAGGTAGCACGGGACACAGGATCGGTGAAGAAGGGAACGAACGAAACAACAAAAGCCGTCGAGCGCGGCAACGCAGAGCTCATTTACGTCGCCGAAGACGTCCAGCCCGAGGAGGTCGTGATGCACCTGCCGGAGCTTTCGGACGAGAAGAATGTGCCGTACATCTTCATCGGCACACAGGACGACCTGGGCCGCTCGGCTGGACTCGAAGTCGGCAGCGCCGCCGCAGCGATCGTCGACGCCGGCGACGCTGAGGCCGATGTCGAGGACATCGTCGACAAACTTGAGGAGCTTCAGTAGGTGAGCAGAGATGAGCGCAGAGGAATCCGAAGATAGCGGATCGACGGCCGCAGAAGTGATCGAGCTCGTCGGCCGGACAGGGATGCACGGCGAGGCTATGCAGGTCAAATGCCGCATCCGTGAAGGCTCGAACAAGGGGCGTATCATCACCCGGAACGTGCTCGGTCCCGTCCGTGAGGGTGACGTGCTCCAGTTGCGCGAAACAGCCCGCGAAGCCGACCAGATTGGAGGCCAATAATGGTTCAGCAACGCACCTGCGACTACACAGGCGAGGATATCGAGCCCGGAACCGGGAAGATGTTCGTCCTCAAGGACGGCACAGTCCTCTGGTTCAGAGACTCCAAAGCCCAGAAAAACTACATGATGGGCCGCGAGTCCCGGGACCTCGAATGGATCGGCTACGAAGAAGCCGAAGCGGAAACCGAAGCTGAGGAAGCAGGCGAAGCAGACGAAGCCGCAGACGAGGAAGTTGACGCCGACTCCGAGGCAGTCGAAGACGCCGAGGACGAGGAGGAAGCCGAAGCTGACGTTGACGAAGCCGAGGACGAAGAGGCCGACGCTGAGGAAGAAGAAGCTGACGCCGACGCAGGCGATGACGAAGACTCCGAGGCAGACGAGCCTGAGGAGGAGGAAGCTGAAGCATGAGCGAGGCCGAGCGAACCTTCGTGATGGTCAAACCTGACGGCGTCCAGCGCGGACTCGTCGGCACGGTCATCTCGCGGTTCGAGGAGCGCGGACTGAAGCTCGTCGGCGCGAAGTTCATGCAGATCGACCAAGAGCTTGCCGAGGACCACTACGGCGAACACGAAGACAAGCCGTTCTTCGACGACCTCGTCGGCTTCATCACCTCTGACCCGGTGATGGCGATGGTCTGGGAAGGACAGGACGCGACCCGACAGGTTCGGAGTATGGTCGGCGAGACCGACCCCGCCGAGTCCCCACCGGGCTCGATTCGCGGTGACTTCGGACTCGACCTCGGCCGCAACGTCATCCACGCCTCGGACCACGAGGACCCCGGCGCGAACGAACGCGAAATCGACCTCTTCTTCGACGAAGAGGAACTCGTTGGCTGGGAGCGAGTCGACGAAACCTGGCTGTACGAGTAGCCAGCATCCCGCGTTTTCCGCCGCTCAATTTGCTCCAGCAGCAGCGCCCGGCCGATTTTTATCTGCCCCACTCCTAGCACAGGTATGGGACTATCTTTGGACGCCGAACAACTCGACCGGTACTCGAGACATATCATCATGGACGAAATCGGCCCAGAAGGACAGGCTGCCGTGCTCGACAGCGAAGTACTGGTCGTCGGGGCTGGGGGACTCGGCGCACCAGTGTTACAGTATCTCGCCGCTGCTGGGGTCGGAACGCTCGGCATCGCTGACGACGATGTTGTCGAACGGAGCAATCTCCAGCGACAGGTCATTCACGGCAACGACGACGTGGGACGGCCGAAGGTTGACAGCGCCACGGAGTTCATCAACAACCAGAATCCCGATATCGATGTCGAGAGCTACGAGACCCGAGTCACACAGGACAACGTCGAGTCACTGATCGAGGGGTACGATATCGTCGTCGACGCCTCCGATAACTTCCCGACACGATTTTTGCTCAACGACGCCTGTATGCTCGCCGGAAAGCCGCTGAGCCACGGTGCCGTCTATAAGTTCGAGGGACAGGCAACGACGCTGACCGGGGGGCCGTGTTACCGCTGTCTGTTTCCCGAAGCCCCGCCGGAGGGGACCATCCCGAACTGTGCAGAAGCAGGCGTCCTCGGCGTGTTACCGGGAACTATCGGCGCAATTCAGGCAACGGAAGTGTTGAAGTTGATTCTCGATGAGGGCGACACGCTGGAGGGCCGGTTGCTCGCGTACGACGCCAGCGGGATGAGTTTCGATTTCGTGCCGATTGCACCGAACCCGGAGTGTCCGGTCTGCAGCGACCAGCCGAAAATTGAGTCCGTCACCGACGGCGAATACGCCGGGGCGTGTACGCTCGGAGACTAGCGGCGGTCCATTCTATCGAGCCACGCCTGCGGGTCGTCGAACTCGGCGTCTGTTGGGAGTGTCTCGGGTGACTCCCAGACGCGGCCGGCAGTCTCGATGTCCCGCAATTCGACGACGCCATCGAAGAACTCCTTGCCGCGCTCGTACTGTCGGCGTTTCATACTCAGGCCGAGCACTCGTCGGATGAGTTGTTCGATCGGACTGCGACCCTGTCGTCGCTGGTCGAGTTTTCGCCGCAGGTCCTCGTATTCGTCGTCGAAGGCTTCGTCCATGATGAGTTCAGCGTAGCCCTCGACAGCGGTCATCGTGGTATCGAGTTGGCCGAGATTCTCTTTGTCGATGCTGCCCGTCGAGAGGTTCTCGACAGCTTCCATCATCGTCGATTCGAGGTGGTCAGGCAGCCACGGCGCGGCACCGAACTCGGCGGCGTGTGTTACCTCGTGGAAGGCAATCCAGCGCCGGAACCGGTCGTAGTCGGTGTCGAGCATGTCGGCGACTCGTTTAATATTCGGTCGGACGAAATACAGCGCGTGTGCCTCGCCGTCGGCTAGTAGTAGTGGGTCGTACTGTCCGAGGACGTGGTTCGAGAGAAAGGAGAGTGCAAACGCCATCGACCCGGTGTTGATGACCCGTGCAAAGCCCGGCATCACCTCAGCCTGTTGCTCGATTGGGTCCATCACGCGCTCGAATGTCTCCACGTTGGCGTCGAGCCAGTGGTGGCGGTTCATCACTTCGACGCGGTCGGGAAGGTCGAACTCCAAGGCAGTAACCTCGCGAACGCGGTCACGCGCGTCGCCCACGTCGTCAGCGTAGCCCTGTCGTTCGGCGGCGTCCATCTCGATATCTCCCGGGTCTGTCGAGGCTCGGGCAGCGTCTGTGACTGCCGCCCAGTCGACTGGTCCGTCGCCGGACGCACCGGTGACAGCCCTGACACTACGATAGATGCTCATACCCGAACGAACGGGGGTAAGAATATAGGCCTTTTCGCTGTCAGGCCGCCGCGGCGGGTGGTTCGTCTTCGGCCTCCTCTTCGTCGTCGCCGGTGAGGTATTTGACTGCCGCCGTTGCGAAAATCAGGAAAATTAGTACGCCGAGCAAAACGAGCCCTTTCGAGCTACCGCCGTCTTCCTCGTCTGCCCCGGCTACGTCGTCTTCATCCTCGGTTTCAGTCTCGGCGTCACTGCCGGAACTCCCGCTACCGAACGGGAGGTTGGCACGAAACGTTCCGTCTTCGATGTTGAGTTCGATAAGTGTAATATCGACCATATGTGGCCGTTCGACCAGCCCACATTTACCGGTTGTGACTACAGCAATTGTTTACATCCCGGGGACGCAAGAGGGCCGTATGGAGTCTGAGCAGCGAGCCTTTCTCGATGAGTTGCTTGGCACAGCCAGTCCCTCTGGATTCGAGACTGCCGCACAGCGAGTGTGGGTCGATTACGTCTCCGAGTACGCCGACGAGGTACGAACCGACGAGTACGGTAACGCGGTCGCAGTCTACGATGGCGGCGACCCGGCCGTCGCGCTGGCTGGCCACGGCGACGAAATTGGGTTCATGGTCCGAGACATCGCCGAGGACGGAACGATTCAGCTGACGTCTATCGGCGGCTCCGACAAGACCGTCACGAAGGGTCAGCACGTCCAGATCCATACTGACGATGGAGCCATTCCGGGTGTGATCGGCCAGACTGCGATCCACCTCCGGGACAGGGATGCTGAAGAGACTGCAGAGATCAACGAACAACACGTTGATATTGGCACAGCAGACGCCGAGGAAACTGCGGAACTGGTCGAACGCGGCGACCCGATCACCTTCGACCAGACAGTCGTCGAGCTAGAAAACGGTCGCATCGCGGCCCGTGGGCTGGACAACCGCGTCGGAATCTGGGCCGCTGCCGAGGGCTTCCGTCGTGCCGTCGCTCGAAAGCCGGCAGCAACTGTCTACGCCGTCAGCACGGTCCAAGAAGAACTCGGTCTGCGTGGGGCGCAGATGGTTGGCTTCGACCTCGACCCCGACGCAGTGATTGCAACAGACGTAACCCACGCTACCGACGACCCCGGGACACCCGGCAAGCGAAGCACTGGCGTCGAACTCGGGGCCGGACCGTCTGTCTCCCGAGGGAGTGCAAACCACCCGAACGTCGTTGCCGCGGTGCGCGACGTGGCCGAGACTGAAGCAATTGATATTCAGCTACAGGCAACCGGAAACAGAACTGGAACGGACGCGGACGCGTTCTACACGGCCCGTGGCGGTATCCCAGCGCTGAACGTCGGCATCCCAAACCGGTATATGCACACTCCGGTGGAGACAGTCGACTTGGCTGACCTGGACGCGACGGCAGAACTACTGGGTGGCTTCGGGGCCAACGCCGACGAGTACAGCTTCCCGGTCGAGTTCTAGTCTGGATTCACACGTAGGAACCGAGCGCGTGGCTGACAGAGCCAATCCGACAACAGTTTTAGGCCGGGTGCCGTTGCTACTGACAATGGGATCGTGTATCATTTGCGGTTCGTCTGTCGATGGACGAGTTTGTGAGCTTCATGAAGAAGATGTCGTGTTCGAGTTCCGGGGGACGCAACCGGACGAATTAACGTCGAATCGCTACTACCGCGGAACGGTCGACGGCTACGCCGAGTTCGGTATCTTCGTCGACATCGGTGACAGTGTTACCGGCCTGTTGCACAAGAGTGAACTCGACAAACGGCTCGACAGCATGGACCTCGAACCGGGCGAGACAATTTACGTCCAAGTACAGAACGTCAGAGACAACGGCGACATCGACCTTGGCTGGTCGATCCGTCAGGAGAAATCCCGGTTCCGAGGCGCACTTATCGACGACCCCGACGCACCAGAGGAACTGCTTGACGAGGAAGACGACGAAGAGACGACTGAGGAGTCAGCTGGCGTTGGCGAACCAGAACCAGTCTCGACGTCGAGCGACGACACAGCAGACTCCGAGCCCTCAACGGGCGACGACACCGACGAGACAGCGGCCGAGACGGAATCTGAGCCAGAGCCAGCAGACGAGCAGCCAGACCAGACCATCGAGTTCGAGCAGACAGCGGTCGACCGACTCGAAGACCTGGTCGGCGACCGAGTTCGGCTCGAAGGTGAAATCGACTCCGCACGCCAGACCAGCGGGCCGACTGTCTTCCAGCTTCGTGACGAGACAGGCACCGTCGAATGTGCGGCATTCGAGGAGGCAGGCGTCCGCGCCTACCCCGAGGTCGAAGAAGGTGACATCGTCCGAATCGAAGGTGAGGTCGAGCGCCGACGCGGCGACATTCAGGTCGAAACTGAAGGACTCGTTATCCTCGAAGACGACGAGCGAGACGCCGTTACCGAGCGGATGGAAGAAGCAGTCGTCCAGCGCGCCCGCCCCGCAGAGTTCGAGGCGCTGACCGAGGACCCGGCAGTCGACGCCGTCGCCGAACCAATCCGTGACGCCGCAACAGCGATCCGACGAGCGGTCATCGAGGGCCGACCAATCGTCGTCAGGCACGCTGATACGGCCGACGGCTACGCGGCCAGTTCCGCTATCGAGCGGGCTGCGCTGCCGCTGATTCGGGACGAACACGGTGCCGGCGACGCGGAGTATCATTACTTCGACCGACGACCACTCGAAGGGTCGGTCTACGACATGAACGACGCGACCAAGGACATCACCACGATGCTCCAGAACCGCGACCGACACGGCGAGACGCTGCCGCTGTTCGTCTTTGTCGGCGCAGGTGGGTCGGCAGAATCCATCGACGGCTTCGACCTGCTCGACACGTACGACGCACGTCGTGTCGTCGTCGACGAGCGAGCCATCGAAGAGGGCGTTGCTGAGGCTGTCGACATTCTCGTCAGCCCAACACTCGAAGGCGATTACGAGACGAGCGCGACGGTGCTGGGCGCGACAGTTGCCGTCCACGTCAACCCCGAGGTGCGCGAGGAACTGGGTCACCTGCCCGCAGTGAGTTTCTGGGCCGACACGCCCGAGCAGTACACGGCGCTGGCCGCAGAGACCGGCTACGAGGCCGAAGATACCCGAATGCTTCGCGAAGCCGTCGCGCTGGAGGCTTTTTACCAGTCCTACGAGGACAAGCGCGAACTCATCTCTGACCTGCTCTTTGCCGACGAGGCCGACGACCCGGTTGGGCTTGCAGAGCACATCAGCGAGCAGTTCCGGACGCGACTCGACGAAGAAGTCGAGACCGCAGAAGCGAACATTGAGGAGCGAACCGTCGACGACGAAACTATTCTCGTCCTCGACACAGAGTCGTACACCCACCAGTACGAGTTCCCACCGGTTGCGCTGTTGCTCGACGAACTCAGCCGTCGACACGAGGACGCGGGCGCACTCGTCGGCGTTAGCACTGACGAAGCGTACATTCGGTCCCACGCAGACATCGACGTGCGTGCCCTCGCGGAGAAAGCGAGCGAGGCCGCCCCGAAAGCGGCACTTGATGTCCGTGGTGCCCGAGACGGCCGCATCGAGTTCCTCTCGGGCGAGCGCGACGCCGCCCGCGAAGCGCTGGTCGAGAGTCTCGCTGACGAACTTACCGCAGTCCAGACGGCCTGATTACTGGCGACCGACCCACGTTTTCGCGTCTTCTAGTTCGTCGAACAGTTCTCGGTTAATCGTGTCGTCGGCCATCTCGACGACGGTTTCGGTGGACATCTCTGAGACGACGCTCTCTGGCGTCACCAGCGCCATGTGTTCCAGACCCGCGCGTTCGGCCCGTGGCGCCCAGTCGACGACCGACCACTGCTGGTCGTCCTGGTCCAATGGCGGAATCTCACTCGTGTCTGCAATGAGACGGTCTGAGCCGGTGTCATCCGTTGCGTCGATAAGTGAATCCATGTATCGACGGAACTCATCGCCCTCAGCGTATGCATCCATTCGTGCAACGATAGCACCCATCCCACTGTCGTAGGTGACCTCTGCGAACTCCCCATCGAAGTGTGATATACTACGGCACGGATGGTTTGTCGAGAGGCCGTTAAAACCGGACCCCAGTCCGCCGGGAGAGACAGAAATTTACCCCTCCGGTCCGCCGAGATGAGTATGGATGTCGAACTGCTGGAAGCGACCGATCAGCCAGAGCAACTGATCTGTCAGGCGGCACGCAACGACTACATGGAGGAGTTCGTCGGGGAGACAGCCTTCGACGAAGTAATGGCGAGTATCGAGGGGGAATCGCTGGACGAGCGCAAGGAGACACTTATTCACCGCCTGCTCGACCACGGCCACTTCGGGCCGTTCGAGCACCCACAGGCAACCTTTGCAATCAAGGGAATCAGTCGCTCGTGTATGGCCCAGATCACCCGCCATCGACACGTCTCGTTCGACGTACAGTCGATGCGCTACGTCGCTTTCGACGATGTCGACCCGGCGGAAGTCGAGACTGGCGAGATGGTCGTCGTGCCACCGTCAGTGAGCGACCCGGACTGGGTTGGGCGCAATCAGCAAACCGGCGACGTTGACGAAGAGACTGCACAGCGCCGCGAAGCGTTGTTCGAGGAGACAATCGAAACAGCATTCGAGTCCTACCAGGAGTTACTTGACCTCGGCCTCCCGCCGGAAGACGCTCGGTTCGTGCTCCCAATCGGGTCGAAAGTCAATATGGTCATGTCGATGAACGTTCGGATGTTGATGCACGTCGCAGATATGCGGGCCGCGGCCGACAGCCAGTGGGAAATTCGAGATATGACCGAGCGAGTACTCGATCTAGCTGCAGAGTGGTGTCCAATCACCTTCGAGTACTACGAAGAGGAGATGAAAAACCGAAAGAACAGGCTCGCACCGTAGCTCAGTCGGCCTAGTTTTACTCAGCGGCGAGACGTGCAGTGTCCGTGTCAGATTTTTCTACGCCAGCAGTTCGCGCAAGCCGGTGATTTAATTCGTCGCCGACCGAAGTCAAGGACATGGCACGTCGGGACGATTCACGTCAGACGAGAAAGTCGGGCTTCGGAGCGCAGTCGGGCGGTCCGGAGCGTGACGACCGGGCGCAGTACGATTACACCGGCGGCAGCGTGGAGCGCCCGGCCCCGCAAGCGGAGTTGCGCGAGCGAGTCGAGGGCGACGTGCGGTTCGATGACCTCTCCCGACAGTTGTACGCGACCGACGCCAGCGCGTACGAAGTGACGCCAATCGGCGTCGTTTACCCAACGTCGACGGCCGACGTCGCGGCTGTCGTTGAATACTGCCACACCAGAGAGATGGGCGTGCTGCCGCGCGGTGGCGGCACAAGTCTCGCCGGCCAGTCCGTCAACGAGGCTGTCGTGCTGGATTTTACCCGGTACATGAACGACGTGCGGTCAATCAACCCCGAGGAGCAACTGGCACGAGCACAACCGGGAGTGACACTTGGCGATCTCAACGCCGCGCTCGAACCAGCGGGGCTGAAGTTCGCACCTGACCCCGCGTGGGGCGACAAGAGTGCCCTCGGCGGCGCAATCGGGAACAACTCGACAGGGTCGCACTCACTGCAGTACGGGAAGACTGACGCCTACGTCGAGGAGTGTGAAGTGGTCCTCGCCGACGGGACCATCACCACATTCGGAACTGTGTCCGTCGAAGCCCTCCGAGCAGGCGCGGATGGCGGGGGCGATATCTCCGAGGCCGAACAGCGCATCTACGCGGCAGTCTGCTCGGTGCTCGACAACAGCGAGTTGATTGAACGCTCCTACCCGGAACTCAAGCGCAACGTTTCGGGATACAACCTCGACAGACTCGTCGCTGCGGCAAAGGACGGAAAGGTGAACCTCGCTCGCCTGCTGGCTGGCAGCGAAGGAACCCTCGCTATCGTCACCGAGGCGACTGTCTCGCTGGAACTGATTCCCGCCGAGAAGTCTGTCGCGCTGTTGCGGTACGGCACCGTTGCCGACGCGATGGCCGACGTGGCTCCGATTGTCGAACACGACCCGGCGGCAGTCGAGGTGTTAGATGACGTCCTGTTGGAGTTAGCCCGCGACACTGGGGAGTTCGGCGACCTCGTCGATGAACTGGTTCCCGAGGGAACGGAAGCTGTCTTGCTCGTCGAGTTCTACGCCGACTCTGTCGAGGAAGGACACGAGCAGGTCGACAACCTGCTCGCAGACCGACTGCCAGACCGGGAGACTGGCGACGGTAAAACCGAAGCACAAACGCACGCGACTTCGGCACTCGAGGCCTACGATGAGAGCGAGCGAGCGCGGTTCTGGAAACTCCGCAAGAGCGGGCTGCCAATCCTGCTCTCCCGGACCAGTGACGCCAAACACGCAAGTTTCATCGAGGACGTTGCAGTCCCGCCAGCCTCGCTCCCGGAGTTCGTCGCGGACTTCGAGGAAGTTCTTGAGGACCACGACACATTCGCGAGTTTCTACGGCCACGCCGGCCCCGGTTGTCTGCACGTCCGACCGCTGGTCAATATGAAAGAGGAGACAGGTCTCGAACAGATGACGGGGATTTCCGACGCTGTTACTGACCTCGCGGTGAAGTACGGCGGCTCCGTATCTGGCGAGCACGGCGACGGACGCGCACGAACGGAATTCAACCGCAAACTGTACGGACAGGAGGTGTGGGAACTGTTCCGGGAACTGAAGACAGCCTTCGACCCGAACTGGCTGTTGAACCCGGGGCAGGTGGTTGGCTACGCCGCCGACGAGCCCTTGCCCGAGGATACCCCGGGTCGGGCCGTCGCCGTGTCGATGGTCGAAAACCTGCGGTTCTCGCCGGAGTACGACGCTGATGTGGATTTCGAGCCAACACTCAACTGGGACAACGACAACGGCGTGCAGGGAATGGTCGAACTCTGTCACGGCTGTGGCGGTTGTCGCGGGCCACAGGAGACAACAGGCGGCGTGATGTGTCCGACCTACCGTGCGAGCGAAGAAGAGTCGACGAGCACCCGCGGCCGAGCGAACGCGCTCAGGCAGGCGCTCAGCGGCGACCTCTCGCTTTCGGAGACTGACGAGGAGTTCGCGGCTGAGGTGATGGATCTCTGTATTGGCTGCAAGGGCTGTGCGAAAAACTGCCCAAGCGAAGTCGATATGGCGAAACTCAAAGCCGAGTTCCAGCACGAACAACACGAGCAGTCGAGTCCGAGTCTCCGTGATAGACTATTCGCACACGTCGACCGGGTCAGTGCCGTCGGCAGCGCGCTCGCACCACTGCCCTCCCTACTCCAGCGACTTCCGGGAAGTGGACTCGTCACCGAGAAACTGCTCGGCATCGCGCGTGAGCGAGAGTTGCCATCGTTCCGACGAGAGACGCTGGTCGACTGGGCAGAAGACCGAGAACCGCAGGTGGACGCTGAGACAGCCTCGCGGCGTGTCCTGCTGTTCCCGGACACGTACACCAACTACAGCCACCCAGCAGTGGGGAAAGCAGCCGTCGAGTTGCTGGAAGCGGCCGGCGTGCACGTCCAAGTTGCCGACGGCGTGACCGCCAGCGGCCGCGCGGCACACTCGAAAGGATTTCTCGATACTGCGCGCGAGCGGGCCGAAACCAACGTCACCGCGCTCGCGCCGAAAGTTGCGACGGGCTGGGATATCGTCGTCGCCGAACCCTCGGACGCAGTGATGCTCCAGTCAGATTACCTCGACTTGCTCGACAGTGAGGACGCACAGCGAGTCGCGGCGAACACTTTCGGGTTCTGTGAGTATCTCGACCGCTTCCGTCTGGACGAGGCGCTCGAGTTCGAGCCAGCGGACTCCTCGCTGGTCTATCACGGCCACTGTCACCAGAAAGCGCACAACAAAGACCAGCACGCTGCGGCCGCGTTGGGTCGGGCTGGCTACGAGGTCGACGCGCTCGATTCTGGCTGCTGTGGGATGGCTGGTAGTTTCGGCTACGAGGCCGAGCACTACTCGATGAGTCAATCCATCGCCGATATTCTCGACGAGCAAATTGAATCGAGTTCGGGCGAGGTTGTCGTCACGCCGGGAGCGTCCTGCCGAAGTCAGGTGGGCCATCGCCGAGACGTTGAGGACCCCTTCGACCGGGCCGGTAACCTCCCACCACATCCCATCGAGGTGCTGGCGGCTAGCTGTTCGAGCAGTTCCTGAAACTGAGCCAAGAGGTGCGGGTGTCAGGCGTAGTGTTTTTATCCTGCCTGCTGGTGTTAGCAAGTAGATGCATCGCCGGGTTCTGGTCGGTCTCGTCATCGCCGCAGTCTTGGTTGGAGGGGTGGGTATTGCGGTCCTCGATGGTCCCGCGGAGTCACCCGAGAGCCAGCCACCAGACCAGCGGCTCGAACTGGCACAGGTCGAAGACGCAAACGAGACACTATTCCAGATTCAGGTGTTCGAGAACGGCGACGCACGGTGGACCGTAGAGTACCGACAGCGGATTACTAATGAGACGGAAATCGAGCAGTTCAATCAGTTTGCGAAGCGGTTCAACACAGAGCAGACAGAGACGTTCACGAATTTCCAGACCCGGGCCAGTCGACTCACAGCCGACGGTGCCGAGATTACCGGACGGGATATGAACGCGACTGGCTTCGAGCGCGAGGCACGATACAGCGAGATTAGTCAGGACGGCATCGTGAAAATGTCTT
>JAQCNR010000340.1 GCA_028274925.1 Halovenus sp. | reverse complement strand
ACGCGTCGCACCCGCCTCACTCGTTGACGATAGCCGTCTCGAAATCCCCGTCGTCGTATTCGACGCCGGCGGCACAGACCCGGTGCTCGAACTCGTGGTCGTACAGTTCACGCGCTGCGCCGGCAGCGTCGCTCGCCGCGAGGTCGAACGCTGTCGGGCTATCTTCCTCGTAGGTAGCAACCAGTGTTGGCTCCGACACCTCCTCGACGAGCAGCGCGTCTCGGCGAACAGTCCCGATGTAGCCTGCCGGCTCCGAGTTTGCAGAGGGGTCGTCGGTTAGCCCGACAATCCCAGCGATGCGAGGGGTATCGTAGTCGTCTTTCTCGAAGTCGAGCGCCAGCAGCGGGTCGGCGAGCGCGTCCTTGGCCGGATATCCCAGTTCGAGTTTTTCGGCGATGGGGTCGACGTGTGAGCCGTTGCCGATGACTGCGCCGCGGTTAGTGAGTTGGGCGCAGTTGTAGGAGATGTAGGGATTGTCTGTCTCTTCGGCGTCCTCGGTGGGGCCGACAGTGACTGTGCCATCGCGGTCGAGTGCCCGTCTGTTCGGGAACGAGCGCGAAGAGACGCGGTATGCGCCAACCTCCGGCCCGACGACGACGAACCGTCCAACGTACATATCTCACTGTGTCTGGGCCGCGAGTATGTAGGTGTCGGAACTGAGTCGGTGGCTGCGGACGGGAGCCACCTCTCGCTTTCGCTATCCTATGTGAACGTTCAGTTTCACTCTGTGGCTGCGTTTTAGGCTCGTTTCGCTGCCAGATTTTCGCGTGACCACGACCGAACAGGAGTGTCTGGACGCGCTGCGCGAGGCTGCCGAGCGACTGGGCGAGTCGCCGACGAAAGCGGCGTACGAGGAACTCGGACTGACGCCCGCTTCGGCGACGATCATCCGCGTCGTTGGTGGCTGGAACGAGGCGAAGCGACGTGCCGGCTTAGAAACACACCGCTCCAGCGGTTCGCGGGTGCAGCCACAACCCGACGATGTCGAGCTACCGGAGGGCACAGAGTGGCGTGAACTCTCTGTCGACCAGCGATGGCACTACCGACATCCCGAGCAAAACGCGAACAGAACACTCGACCGACGGGCGAGACACCGTCGCTGGGTGAACGAACAGAAGGAGTCACGCGGTTGTAACCAGTGTGGTGTCGGCGACCCCGCAGTGCTCGACTTTCATCACACTGACCCACAGACAAAACGGATGGCAATCAACGAGATGGTCACACACGGCTACGGCAAAGACGAGTTACGGTCGGAGATTGCGAAATGTGTGGTGCTCTGTACGAACTGCCACCGAAAAGAACACTCCGACGTGCCAGATGCAGGCCGACGACGGTGGCTGTACGAGTACAAGCAGGCAGCAGACGGCTGCAACCGGTGTGACGAAACCGCTCCTGACTGTCTTGTCTTTCATCACACTGGCGAAAAGAGCGCGACCATCGCCAGCCTCGTGGCCGATGGACGCCCAGAACGAGAGATTCGTGCCGAGATACAGCGGTGTGAGCTACTCTGTGCAAACTGCCACAGGAGAGAGCACTTCGAGCCACCGGAGAAGCGATTACGACACACATAAGTGCAATCACCGAGTAGACTTGATTGCAAAGTTCCGTGGTGTAGTGGCCAATCATGTGGCCTTCTGGGGGCTACGACGGAGGTTCGAATCCTCCCGGAACTACTACTTCCGTGGCGAACCCGCCGGTGAGCCACGAATTTGTAACTGCAGGAGATTCGAAGCAAGGAGCGAAGCGTTCCGGAGCGACGGTGGTTCGAATCTAGGATGGACTACTTCTCTTCACCACAAAAAATAGTGACCACGATGTTTAGCTACTGAAGTCGTTACACACCGGGATGCCGATGGTGTTGAACTCAGTCATCGCCTCGAGTTCGTCGGGCACCTGGTGGATGTCGATGGTTTCCTCAACAAGCGCGGTCGGGTCGAGTTTTCCGCTGTCGATCATGCTGAGCATCTCCGAGTAGCGGGAGGGTTGCAGTCCAAGCGAGCCGACGAATTCGACTTCTTTGGCGACAAATTCGTCGGTCGGCAGCGAAATCTGCCCCTCCTCTTCGGAGGTGGTCAGCCCCATCTGGACGTGACGACCGCCCTTGCCCAGTGAATTGACGGCGTTTTTGCAGGTGGTCGCAATCCCCAATGCGTCGGCGGAGACGTCAGCCCCGCCGTTGGTGATATCCCGGACTTCTTCGGCAGGGTCGTCGACCTCTCTGGCGTTGACGGTTGCGACGGCACCGAGTTCCTCGGCCTTTTCAAGTTTCTCGTCCATCAGGTCGACGCCGATGACGTTTGCGCCCAGCGCGTTGGCGATGTGGACCGCCGACAGGCCAATTCCCCCACAGCCGTGGATCACGACATCCTCGCCGTTGCCCACGTCCCCCCGGTGGGCCATGCCGTGATAGGAGGTCATGAACCGACAGCCACACCCCGCGGCTGTTTCGGCGTCGATACCATCTGGCAGTGGAATTGCGTTGACATCGCCGTTGGGAATGTGGACTTCCTCGGCGAACGCGCCAGGGGCCTCGTTCATGAAGCCGAGGCCGATGTGGTTCTCACAGATGTTTTCTCGGCCGTTCCGACAGAGGTCACACTTCCCACAGGCGAAATTGAATGGGATTGCAATCTCCTGGCCTTCCTCGATGTTTTCCACTTCGTCGCCAACTTCGACGACGGTGCCGGTGGGTTCGTGGCCGAGCACGTGCGGTGGGTCGGGCCGGTAGCCGAACCAGTCCCAGTCTCCCTGCCAGCAGTGCCAGTCACTCCGGCAGACGCCACATCCCTCTACCTCTGCGACGACGCCGTGTGGCTCTGGGTCGGGACGGTCAACTTCCTGTACAGTTAACGGTTCCTGGAATTCCTCCAGGACGACAGCTTGCATGGACATCCCAGTTGTGGTTCGAAGCAATCAGTAATAAGTGTATTTTAGAATGAAAGAAATATTAACATGTCTGTCAATAGTAGCAAGTTCATACCACTTCCAGATTACCGTGCTGTCTCGTGATTAGCCGCAGTGGCTGACGCTCGTGACGATGGTTTCTGTTCAAAAAGTAACCGTGAAACCCTTCACAACGGTGCCGGGTCTATAGCGGTGAAAACCGATGTACGTCCCGGGCGTGATTGAGGAGTTCCTCGGTGCTCTCGAATGTCTCGCCACATTCACACCGATGCGCCGCGGGTTGGGTCGACCGTTGTGTCGACATATTACTACTAACGGGCCCGTGGTTTATAATAGTTGTTCATGGTTTGGTACATAGGGTCACACCTCCAAACGAGAGACACTGTCAGTCGGTCTCGACACGGGCTAGCAGTTCCGGGGTGTCGATACCGTGGCAGTCGAATGCTGCCCGGGCCCGATGAGTCACGTCAGAGGTGAAGGCAAGTTCGTCGCGGTGGTCAGCGACGTAGGCACGGCCGCGGATACGCTGGTGAGTCACCTCGTCGTTGAGACGGACACGGACCGGATGGTCGTCGTCGACGTACACGTACTGGGACGTGACGAGTGCTTCTCTGAGGAGTTCCATCGCTTCGTCGGATTGCTCGTCCGCCGCAATCGCGAGGTCGACGGTCACGAGCATCTCGGGACTACCAGAGTTTGCGTTGACGATGCTCGACTGGAATAGCTGGTCGTTTTGGACGACGACAGTGGAATCGCCGGGTGTCTGGATTGCCGTCGAGCGCAACCCAATATCGACCACTTCGCCGTACTGGTCGTCGATGGTTACCTTATCGCCGACCTGGTACGGCCGCTCGGTGATGAGTACCAGCCCGCCAAAAACGCCGGAGACGAGGCCTTGCAATCCGAAGCCGATGGCCGCACCGATCAACCCAGAGACGGCGAACAACTGCGCCGCGGTCAACTTGAGCACCGGAACGAGAACGAGATAGATAGCCAGGGTATACACCGCCACCTTGACAATTGGAACGAACATCTTGATTGTGATTCGGCGGGAGGGCGTGCGCTCGGCAACAAGCGAGAGTCCGCGAGCGAGCACCTTTGCGCCGATATAGGCAGCCAACAGCACGACGACAGCCCCGAAAATTGTCGATGTGTCGGCGACGGTTTCGAGACTCTCCGGGGAGACTTCCAGTACGAGATCCACGGCACCGGTCAGCGCCACCCCCCTGGGAGACATCAGATAATCCGCCTCCGTTCGACCTGGTCGAGTGCTGTCGGGACACCGGTCGGTGTGAGCATGAGTGAATCACCTCCGCGGGTGGTGATACCCGCGCGGGTCAGCCGTCCAACGAGGCGGTCGAACTGACCGCCAACGCGGTCGGCAAGCAACTCGGGGGCGGCCCGCTCGTTGCCGAGCAGCAGCCGAAGCAAGAACACGCCCGTCTCCTCGACATCAATCGATGGCGTCGTCAGATCGCTTGGCGAGACTGGGCCGCCCGTGAGTTGGTCGAACAGTGCCAGCGCGACGCCGGGGTTGCCCCGTGACAGCGAACAGAGCCGGGCAAAAAACGCCTGTGCTGGGTTTTGTGTCGGCCAGAGCTGGTCGTTGAGCACGCCGAAGTCGATTTTCGGCAGTGTCACCTCTCGCCAGCCCGTCGTATACGTCTCCGACGAAACGATTGAATCGCCGAGGGTGTCCTCCTCGATTGTCGGAATCTCGCGGCGCTCCCGGAGATACGCCTCGAGTTCGTCAGCGGAAAGCGCTTGAATGGACACGTGTTCGTCAAAGACCTTGTCGATGGCTTCGATGCGGTCGAGATAGCTCCACGCAAGGTCGTTCCAGCCAGTGACGACTGTTCCATCGCTGTTGGCGATTGCCGTCAGCGTTTCTTGGAGTCGGTCGAACCCATCCACAGCACGGGTGTACAGGTGCTGGCAGTTGTCGACGACAAGCGGGTCAGCCTCGACAGCCAGCCCACCGGTGGATTCCCCCGGGTCGAGACGGGTCTGGGTCGTTTCCAGCGCGTCAGCAGCGTACTCAAGCACTGAGCTACGACCCGCGTACTGGCCGCCGGTGACGGCGATGGTCGCTCCGGCCTCGAGTGCATCCTCGAACGGAGTACACTCCGAGAGCAACTGCTCGGGCTCCGGCGGCGTCGCGGGCTCGTAGACCTCACGCAGTTCGGCGGCCATACGCCGGCATATGCGCCCGGTTCAATAAACGTTCACTCTCGACTGGACCGAGTTTATGAGGCTCGAACCCAACTACGTGTATGGACCGCCAACAGCTACAGACAGCGTGGGATTCTGTCGCGGAGACGTATGCCCGCAACCGCGACCCTTCCGGGTCGGACGCGGACCTCATTGACGACCTTCTGGCTTCGTTACCGGCCGACCCCGACGTACTCGATATTGGGCCCTGCGACGGTGCGCGAACACTCGCGAACCTTCCGGCCGGCAGCGTCGGTATCGATATTTCCGCTGAAGCGCTGGAGATGGCCCGCGAGCGAGTCCCTGAATCAGTCTTGTTGCAGGGCGATATGGCGACGCTCCCTGTTGCCGACGAATCGATGGATGGCATCACTGCCTACCACGCCGTCTTTCACGTTCCTCGGGAGGAACACCCGACAGTCTACGAGGAGTTCGCTCGCGTGCTCCGGCCCGGCGGTCGGTTGCTGATGACGCTGCCGGGGGGTCGCTTCGAGACGACACGGCGTGGCTGGATGGGCGGGTCGATGTTCTTCTCGGCGCCGGGTCGCGAGCAGACACTCACGCAACTGCGCGAGGCGGGCTTTACCGACGTGCAGACGACGATGGCCGATGACCCCCTCGGAAGCAGCACCGAATTCGTCTTTGCGACACGAGAGTGAGCCCCCATCGAAAGGTCCTTATGACAACCCGTGGTAGGTTCAAATGGACTAGGTCGGGCGGTTAGGCCCCGCTCCTCGCCACGTGTGGCCTCAAGTGGGACCGAACACCGGGGGCGTGTGGTCAGACGGCCACGGGCCCCGCAAGCCAACGTCGAAGCCTCGTCCTGCGGGGACGGAGGTCCGGATGGCTGTGTCTGCAGGGACGCAGACGTCCGGTTAACCGGCGCCAGTCCGCCAGGCGCGGAAGCGAGCAGCGGAGCACTGGACATCTGTCGCTCGTAGGGTCGCGGGGTGGAGGAGGCACGCGGGACTACCCGCGGTCGAACGCCACGCAATCTCGGCCGTCCGTTTCTACACTCTTGAGCGGTTGCTACGGTAGCTTTCAGTACTAACGAGAGGATTGCGAACAGCCCCTTCTGCATCACCAACTGAAACGACCTGAACTGAAGCCCTCGGCACGCTCGGCGGATCTGTGCGGGATATCCTCCCTTCGGTCGGATAGTGGCCCGCGCACATCCGCCGAGCGCACCTCGCCCTGCTCGCGGCGACGCCGCTCGCTTGGGCGAGGCTCGCTTTGCGGTTCGCGGGTCACATCCGTTCCCCGCTCACAGTACCGAGACCTCCCGTTGGTCGGTCTCCAACTGAGCGAACGGGGAGCAGAGTGACCCGGGAGCGCGCGAACGTGCCGAGGGCTTCTGAGTAGTCACTACCTTCTCAACTCCGTCGACAACAAACACCACACCAGCGCACCATCGAGGGGAACCGTTTAAGTCCTCGTGTACCTCACCTACGAGTATGCAACGGCGACGGCCCCGGCCACGGGGAGAAAAGCGATGAGCCTCCAGTCGCCGGTCGGGTCGGACCACCAACTGGCGCGGCTACTCCAGATCGGTGCTGTCCTCGAAGAGGTCGTCGAGGCACGCGCGACCAAACATACCGAGTCCGACGCTATCGACGACGATGTCCGCGAACTGCTCGAATCGGCGGCTGCCGAATCCGAGCGCCACCGCAAACAGATTGACGGGATTATCGACGAACTCGACGCGGACACGATTCCGTTCGACGAGATTCAGATGCTGGTCGAACAGCAGTACGAGGCCGAGCAGGACTTCGACGGCGTCCTCTACGACCAACTCTGTAACGAGGAGACCGCCTACAAGTTCTACGACGACCTGATCGAGGCTATCGAACAGTCTGACGGAACATTTAGTATCGACCGCGACCGCCTGCTCGATACGCTCCGGACAATCCGGGCCGAGGAGGAGGCGGGCGTCGAAGCAGTTACCGAACTGATGGAGGACGGGACATGACCGACGACAGCGCGGCCGACCGGTTACGTAGGGACAACCAATGAACACGGCAAACCAGTACCTCAAGGCGATTTACCTGGTTCAGGAGATCGAAAACGGTCCGGCATCGACCGGCTCGATTGCGGAGATGCTCGACGTCAGCCCGGCCAGCGCGAACGAGATGGTCGGCAAACTCGAAGCTGACGGGCTCTGTGCACACGAGAAGTACAAGGGCGTCGAACTGACCGACGACGGCATCATGCGCGCACGAGACGCTCTCCAGAACTACTGTATCATCGAGCGATTCCTGCTCGAAGTGCTCGAAGTCGAAGATTTCCGGGCGGAGGCGCGCCAACTCGAACCGGTCATCGACGAGACGGTCGCCGAACGACTGGATACGATTATCGACCGTCGGCCGGAGTGTCCGGACTGTTTCGACGCCGAAGCTGATGTCTGTGCACTGCTCGAATGTGACCCCGCCGACTGATGGCTAGCGCGCTCGTCGACGCTGCCGGCCCCTTTCTCATCCCGGTTGTGCTGTTTGGACTCGGATTAGTTGGCTATCTTTTCCTCTTTCTCCTGACGCGGTGGGGAATCCTCGGAGACTAGTGGATAAAACCTGTTTTCAGAACTGAAAATAAAACCGCGAGTAACCACTATAGTCATTCAATCATAATGTTCGCTTGGGTGACCCAACTTGAATATCATCGTCATCACGGCAGGGCTGGTCGCGCTGTTCATGTTCCCGATGGTCGCCTACAGTGTCATGTGGTTCACGAGTCGTGACAGCACTGACCGGCCCGATCCGCCGGAGACCAACAGTCCACGGCGAAATATCCCCGGGCAGAACTCCGGGGACTGACCCCTGCGGTTTTTTCGCCTGGCAACCGACAGATTCAATCGCCCGAGTACCGACAACTGTACAATGACAGCCTCGACGCCGCCGGTTCGTCGGCTGGCCGACTGGGACCACAGTCGGCTCGAAGCCCTCGCCGAGGAACACGGTACGCCGCTGTACGTTCTCGATACTGACCGCGTCCAAGAGAACTACCGCCGTTTTGCCTCGGCCTTTCCCGACGCACACGTAATGTACGCCGCGAAGTCCCACACCGGCCGTGCGGTGCTGTCGGCGATGCTCGACGCCGGCGCAGATATCGAGTGTGCCGCCCGCGGCGAACTCCACCGAGCGATTGCAGCAGGCGCAGACCCGAACACGCTGCAGTACACGGCCGTCAACCCCCCGCAGGCTGACGTAGAGTACGCCGCCGAACTGGGCGCTGACAACCCAGGCCTGACTGTCACCGGCGGCGCACGCGATACCTTCGACCGCCTCGAAGCGGCGGGCTACGACGGCCGCGTCGCCATCAGAATCAACCCCGGCATCGGCACCGGCCACCACGAGAAAGTCGCCACTGGCAAGGACGCAAAGTTTGGCATTCCTGTAACAGACGTTCCGGAACTCGCCGCGGAACTGCGCGAACGGTTCGACCTCGTCGGCCTGCACGCCCACGTCGGCAGCGGCGTCCTGCAGGATGATCTGGACGACCACTGCCGGGCTATCGAGACGATTGCCGACGTCGCTCGCGAGGTGGGTGACATCGAGTTCCTCGACATCGGCGGCGGCTTCGGCGTCCCGTACCACGAAGACGAACAACCACTTGACATGTCCGTCGTTGGCGACCGCGTCCGAGCGGCCGTCGGGGACCTCGACGCACAACTCGCACTGGAACCTGGTCGATACGTCGTCGCCGACGCCGAACTCATCCTCACGCGCGTCAACACAATTAAAGAGACCGATGCGGCGAACGTCGTTGGCGTCGACGCCTCGCTGGCGACGCTCATTCGGCCCGCGATGTTCGACTCCTACCACCCGATCAGAAACATTACCGCACCCGACCGAGAGCCAGACCCAGTCTCGGTCGGCGGGCCGTGCTGTACGAGTGCCGATGTGTTCTGTACTGACCGCCCAATCGCTCGCCCGCGTCGCGAAGACTTGCTCGCAATCGGCAACGCTGGCGCGTACGGCTACGAACTCGCAAACCAGTTCCACTCCCAGCCCCGGCCGGCCGAGGTGGCGCTGTCCGACGGCGAGAGTCGGGTCGTCCGCGAGCGCGAGACACTGGCGGATGTCACCCGGGTCGAACGCTGAGCCGTTTGTACGAATTTTTATACTCGGGGGGCCAAGCCCGACTATGAGCCGCCTCTCCGACCTCGTCATCATGCCCGTCGACGAAGACAGTGAGTACGTCAAACACGTCTACGTCGTTGCGATTCTCTGGACCGCGTTCGTGATTCTCGCCGGCGTCCTGCTCGCAATCGTCGCGCTGTGAGATGAGCTTCGACGCTACCGAGTTCCACGCAGAAGCCGTCTCGACGCCATCGCACGAGACGGTCGAGCCAATGCGGGAGCTATTGGTCGAGACACTCGAATCCGCAGGCGAATCACCCACCACCGACGAGGCAGGAACCATTCTCGCGAGTCGTGGCTCGGGCGAGCACATCGTCCTGAACACCCACATCGACACCGTCCCGCCACACGTTCCGTACGAGCGCGACGGCGATATCGTCCGCGGCCGAGGCGCGTGTGACGCGAAAGGACCGCTCGCTGCGTTGCTCGATACGTTTCTGCACGCGGATATCGACGGCCAACTCACCCTCGCCATCACGACTGACGAGGAGACGGCACAGACTGGCGGCGCACATCTCGGCGAGACACTCGACGCTGATGGCTACATCGTCGGCGAACCGACTGATCTGGACGTGTGTATCGCTGCGCGCGGTCAGTTCGAGGGCGAAGTTGTGATTCGTGGCGAGAGCGGCCACGCGAGTGACCCCCACAACGGTGACAATGCCATCCGAGCGGCGGCACCCATCTTACAGGCGCTGGAATCGTTCGACGAGACCAACGGTCCCGGCGCACACGAGTTGCTCGGCCCGCCGACGCTCACCCCGTCTGTTATCGAGGGTGGCGACGCAATCAACCAGATTCCAGCCGAGTGTACGATTCGCTTCGACCGCCGAACCGTCCCGCCAGAGACCGTCGAAGGGTTCTTTACGGACCTGCGCGCACATCTTCAGGGCTGGCTGCCGGAGGTATACGACCTCGAAGTTGGACTGGTTCGCCCGGAGCTGCCCGCGCCGGAAGCGTTCGCAACTGACATCGACGCTCAACTGGTGACGGCGCTATCCGAGGCCAGCGGCAACCAGACCCGGCCGTTCGGCGCGGCAACCGAGGCGTCGTACTTCGCGGCTGACGCCCCAGTTGTCGTCTTCGGACCGGGTGTGCTCGCCGACCAGCAGGGGCCGGTGGCCCACGCTGACCGTGAGTACGTCCACCGCTCTGATATCGAGCGGGCAGCCGACATCGTTCGCGAGGCTGTCGAGACGCTGTTGTGAGCGGTCGAAGAAGGGAGGTTGATACGGGCGGGCTCCCTCGTACTGGTATGAACCGGACCGACGCTCGGCCGTTTCTCGTTCGCGCCCTGGTGCTGTTCGTTCTCGCTGCCGTCTTCGGCGCAGTGCTGACGGCGTCGGCCTCGACCAATCCGGGTGCGTACATCACCGGCGCGGTGCCAGTCGTCTTGCTGACTGCGTACGTTCTGGTTTCCCAGACCGACGACTACGATAATTTTCCGAAATTTCTGGCAGTAAGCACGGCCATCGTTGCCTTTCTGTACGTCGTCGGAACGGTCATCGCACCGCCGAGCATCGGACTGGGCCCCGGATGGACCTCTCTCGCCGTTGCCTTCGTCGCGGCCTACGCGATTGTCTATGGGCCGAAGCGGGCGACACTGTCCAAGACGGAGTGATGCGTTCGCGGCCCCAAACCGGCTGGCTTTTTATTACGCATCTCCCATGAAGGATCATGAGCCACGAGCAACTGCCAACCGAGCAACCAGCAGTAGTCACCTGCGGGTTGCCCTACGCCAACGGAAATCTCCACGTGGGGCACCTGCGGAGCTACGTCGCTGGGGACCTATTCAGCAGGGCGCTCCGGCGTGTCGGCCAGCAGACAGCCTTCGTCTGTGGGTCGGACATGCACGGCACGCCCGTCGCAGTCAACGCCGCCGAGGAGGGTGTCGAACCGCGGGAGTTCGCCCTGGAGTATCACGAGCAGTACAAAGAGCGATTCCCGCAGTTCAACGTCGAGTTCGACAACTACGGCCACACTGACGACGAGACCAACACCGAACTCACACAGGAGTTCGTCCAGTCGTGGATCGAAAACGACCACATCCACGAGAAAGAGATTCAGGTCGCCTACGACCCGGACGCTGACCAGTGGCTGCCTGACCGCTACGTCGAAGGAACCTGCCCGTACTGTGGGGAGAAAGCCCGCGGTGACGAGTGTGACGAGGGCTGTCAGCGCCATCTCGAACCCGGCGAAGTCGAGGACCCGACGAGTACGCTCACCGGCAACCCGGCCGAGTACCGCACCCGCGAACACAAGTTCCTCCGCCTGTCGGACTTTCAGGAGTACCTGCAGGGCTTTCTCGACCGTCTCGAAGGAACGGAACGCGCCCAGAGTCAGCCCCGCGAGTGGATCGAAGGCGAACTCGAAGACCTCTGTATCACTCGCGATATGGACTGGGGGATTGACTACCCTGGCGACGACCAGAAGGACCTGGTGTTGTACGTCTGGGTCGACGCACCAATCGAGTACGTCTCCTCGACGAAACAGTATACCGACAACGTCGGCGCGGACGTCTTCGACTGGGAGCAGGCCTGGAAAATCGACGGCGAGCAAGCCCACGGCACCCACTGGGACGACGAGTGGTCGGGCACCTCCGGCGAAATCATTCACCTAATTGGCCCCGACATCATCCAGCACCACTGTGTCTTCTGGCCAGCAATGTTGCGCGGTGCGGGCTACAACGAGCCACGAGCAGTGCTCGCGACCGGATTCGTCGGCATCGACGGCAAATCGCTGTCGACCTCTCGCGGGCGAGCAGTCTGGGCCAGCGAGTATCTCGACGAAGGGTTCCATCCCGACCTGTTCCGGTACTACACCGCGACCGGCAGCGGACTGGAAAACGACGTGGACTTCTCGTGGGACCGCTTCCAACAGCGCGTCAACGGCGAACTCGTCGGCAACCTCGGCAACTTCTGTTACCGAGGACTGCTCTTTGCCCAGCGCAACTACGACGGCACGCCAGACGCCGACCCAAGTGAGGAAGTCACCGAGCGAATCGAAGATGCTATCGAGACGTTCGAGATGGCCGTCGCCGAGTACGACGTGCGAACGCTCGGGCAGGTTGCGGTCGACCTCGCGGACTTCGGCAACGAGTACATCCAGCAGAACGAACCGTGGAATCTCGTCGACGACGAACCCGAGGAAGCGGCGCAGGTTATCCGCGACTGCGTCCAACTCGCCAAGGCCTGTGCCCTGTTGATGCAACCCGTCATGCCCGAGAAGGCCGAGGACCTGTGGGCACAACTCGGCGAGGACGGCTCCGTCCACGACCCAGAACTGTCGGCAGCACTCGAAACACCACCGGCGGAGTTCGACGAACCCGACGAACTGTTCACACAGGTCGAAGACGAGACCATCGAAGCGCTCAACGAGAAACTCCGCGAGCGCGTGAGCGAGTCTGCTGACGACGGCGACGATGACGACGAGGAAGACGAGGTTGACCTGCCGGCACTCGAAGCCGACCGGATCAGCTTCGAGCAGTTCCAGGATATCGACATACGCGTCGGCGAGATTACCGCTGCGGAGCCAATCGATGGTGCGGACGAACTGGTGCGGTTGGAGGTCGATATCGGCCTCGAACAGCGACAGGTCGTTGCCGGGCTCAAACAGCTACACGATACTGACGACCTGCCGGGAACACGTGTCGTGCTGTTGGCGAACATGGAGCAGGCGGAACTGTTCGGCTACGAGTCCAACGGAATGGTACTGGCGGCCGGCGAGGAGGCTGACCTGCTGACCACACACGAAGACGCCGCACTGGGTACGAAAATTCGCTGAGCGTCCGAGCGGAGCAGACTTTTTATGCTCGACATTGTAGTACGAGTATGGCCGCACCGAGCGACGACGACGAGGAGTGGAAAATATCTGTTGGCGACGTTGGGCCGCCAGCACACGAGGAGTCCGAGGACTACGACGAACCGGCTGATGGGGAGACGGACGGCAATATCGCCGGAACCCTCGGACGTAATCAGCCGCTCGAACCGGGCGACGTCGACCTCGAAAACGCAATTTTCGTTGTGCTCGGGGTTCTGCTCGTCGTCGTCCTCATCGCTGGCGCGATTCTGGGCATTTAGACGGACTCCGGCGTTTCGTGAACTGTCAGCGGTACTTCCCGGCCGGTGCCTTCGAGGTCACGGACGATTCGCCGGACGATTCCCTCTGCCTCCGCGCGGATTTTCGGCTTTACTTTCTCGACAACCCACTCAAAAGAGGTGAGTGCAGGCAGATCGATTGCTCCAGCGCTCGCCGAGGTTGGGTCGAACTCGACGTAAAATCTGACCCGTGAGGCCGTTTTCTTGCCGTTGGGGGCAGATTCGGGTTCGGGTGTAATTTCCCAGTAGCCGCTGGCGTCGAGGTCTTTGATGAGCGTCCAGTCGATGCGCTCGGGTGGGTCGACAGCAGTCACCTTCGAGCGCGCCGTATAGGAGAGTTTCCACCACGCGAAGGTGAGGTCGTACTCTGTCTCTGGTTGGCCGTCGCCGTAGCGACGGATTCTGTCGAGATACTCTGAGTATTTTGCGTACCGTGGGAAATCAATCAGAAACTCGTAGATCTCTTCGGGCGGCAAATGCACCAGCGTGCTGACTTCAAGACGGTCCACACTCATACTGGGTGACGCGACGACTAAAATAACCGGGCACAAATACGCTCGCTGCATATGATGGGTATGAGCGATCAGCCACCGACTGTCACGGTCGTCGGTGCCGGACCGGCCGGCCTCACTGCCGGCATCTACACCGCACGCGCCGGCCTCGACACCCACATCTGTCAGGACGAGTCCTCGATTTTGAACCGTAACGCCCACCTCGAGAACGTGCCGGGCTTTCCGGCCGGCGTGAACGCGCGCCGGTTTCTGGACCTCACCCGACAACAGGCCCGTCGCAACGACTGCACGATCCGTGAGGGTGCTGTCACCGCAGTCCGAGAAACCGAGGACGGCTTTGTCGTCGAAACGGAGAACGACACGCGAGCGAGTGAGTACGTAGTCTGTGCCTCCTGGGCAGACACGGATTACCTTGCGGAAATCGACGGGCTGGAGACAATTACCCGTGGCTCGAAGGAGTATTTCGACGTCGACAGCGAGGGCTTCACTGGTGTCGAAGGACTGTACGCTGCCGGCCGAATCGCCGGCGAGCCACACCAGGCAGTCGTCGCGGCGGGCCACGGCGCGAAGGTTGGGCTGGCGGTAATCGAACACTCCGAGGTGCCCTTCTATCACGACTGGGTTGCGCCGGAGGGCTACTTTACCGACCGCGGCCGTCCCGTTCCACCGGGCTGTGAAGAAATCGACGAAGCGGAACGAAACCGCCGGGAGGCGACGACCCTCGAACATATGCAAGAGGCGTTCGAGACCCGCTACCCCGACCCCCCAACACAGCATCCACGTGTCCGCGAAGAGTAATCAATTATCAACTCTGATAATTTGAGCACAACATTTGAGTGTGCGAATATATAACAAGACCATAGTAGAGGAATGAGCAGTCAGTCGAATCCAGGGCGAGTGTACAACCGCCGGGTCACGAGACACATCGACTCGCTGCTCCCCGAGCGCACGCTCCCTGACAACGATTTCACATTCGGCGGCACAACAATTGTCGATAAGGAAAACAACCCCGGCAAGCCGGCCGGGGGGACATGCACAATCAAAGCGTACGTCGGCGATGACGGCCAACTGGCTGTGCTGGAAAAGTCTGAACTCATTTCTCGTGGTGAAACTGTCTGGGGGTGTTGGAACCGAATCCGACGGACACACACCGTCGAAGCCACCGATATTCCGCCGTTCGAGTATCACGTCCAGACACAGATTTTCGACCGTGGGACCCGCAAGCGCGACGAGAGCCTCGTCAGCCTCGCAGGCCTCGAGGAGATGCCAGTCTACGGCGGCCGCGAGGCACAGGCGGCGCTGATACTCGCGGAGAGTCTGGCCGCCGAGAAGGCTATCGCGCCCGACGAGCGCTCCGACATCTGTTGTTCACTGCACCGACTCCCCTCGCTCCCTCGGTTGATCGACAGGGGTGAACTCGTCCGACTGAGTTGGCGCGAAGTGGACGAACTCATTGGCCCCGATGCCGAGATGATTGCTGCAAACGTCGATGCAGACACGGTCCCGAACGAAGAGCGCCAGGAGGCAGCCACGAAGGGTGTCAAGATGTTCACCGACGACGACAGCGACGTTGTCGACGAGGAGTTCACTGACCGGCGAGCGAAGCGTCGGTCAGAGCGGGCGGCCGAAGAAGAACAACGCCGTGAACGCGACGCTCGCTCGCTGCCCGAGGATATGAGTTCGGAGGAGGCCGAAGAGAAACTGGTCGAGATGGCCGAGAAAATCTACGAGATGCGCGACGGCGACGAGCAGTAGCGGTGTGGTTGCTGATAGTGGCACCAGTATAGCCAACTCAGTTCGAGCGGAGCGAGAACTGAGGAGTTTTTCACCACCGAAAGACTCGCTGTGCTCGTCTTTCGAGTCCTGTTTCGCGTCGCTCAACAGTACCACGTTTTTGCAATGTACGCCGAGCGTAGCGAGGTGTTTCCACTGAACGCGAACGTCGCGAGGTCGACCGAATGAAGACCTCGAA
>JAQCNR010000333.1 GCA_028274925.1 Halovenus sp. | reverse complement strand
GACGACAGCACCGACGACGCCGCTCACGATAGCCGTTGGAGCAAGGAGGACCGCAACACCGCCGGTTCGAACCGCAAGCACCGCGAGGCCGAGCAGTCCGGCGACTGCGAGTATCGCGTCACGGAGTTGCGGGTGCATACCGTGGCTTTGGCTGGCCGGACAAAGACGGTTACTCCTCCGCAGCCGTGAGTTCGGTCGTACACCAGTGACAGAAGTCGATATCCTGGTCGACTTCACGGCCGCAGTTGGGACACTGACGGGGTTGTTCGCCGGCAGCGACGCGCTCAGCGCGGTCGAGCACGGCGTTGCGCCGCAGCGCCATCAGATAGACATCGACGATGCACAGCGCGAGCACGCCGGACAACAGCACAATCGACTCGATGGGGAGTGAGCCGAAAAAATCAAGTATAGCTCCGAGGGTGAGAGAGCTGAGAGCGGCGAGTATCGCCTCGAAAGCGAAGGCACTGGGCAACGTTCCGGCAGGCGCGGCGAGCGCAAGTCCCAGCGCGGTCATCGCGAGCCAGAGGACTGCTCGGCCCCACAGCCGCAGGTACAGGTGTCCGAGGCCGGGCACGAGCATCGTCAGCCCGACGGCGAACCACGGCCGTTTTCGTGACCCGTTGGTGTCCTCTTGTGCCATTAGCTACAATGGAACGGCCCTCGGTGTTGAATCTTCCGTCCCTGCGCCTCGGGACGGGACAGCAGAGGAAACGCCGTCTCAGGCCGTCGACGACAGTTCTTCGACCAGCGAGCGAAGTCGCTGCAGCGTATACTGTCCGGGGGCAGTCGCGTCAGCGGGGTCGACAGGTGCATAGCCAATCCGCGACCCGTACAGCGGCGCGACGGCACGCGAGTGTCGACCAGCCTCACCCATCGCCATCGTCGCCACCCTGTTGCCGGCTTCGGTCTGGTCGTGGGTGACAGAGAGCAGGTCTAGGACGTCGGCTTGGCTCTGGGCGGTGACTGCCAGTTTCCCGACATCGCCGTGCTCGCAGGCGGCCTCCAGTGTCGAGACGAGGTCGCTGCGCTCGGGTGTGGCCTCGAAGTCGTGAGTGGAGACGATAACCGACACGTCAGCCTCGCGGGCAGCCTCGATGACAGGCTGGCACTGTTCGACGGCAGCGAGTTCGACATCGACGGCAGCGACCGCAGGCTGGTCGACGGCCCGGCGGAGCCGGTCGATTCGGTCCTGTGAGTCTGGGGACTCACCACCCTCGTATTCGACGCGGTCGGTGACAATCAGTGGAAGCTCGCCGTCGTAGGCCGCGAGCCCATCGAACCCCGCCGCGGCGAGGTCCATCCGGTACTCGACGGCGTCGGCGTGATCGCGGGCCGCCGGCTCTGTACGCAGGTCGGCGGTGGCAGCCGCAAGCACAAACGCATCGAAAGACAGGTCCATACAGTTGCTACCCGTGGCCACAGCAAAAGAAGCCGGGATTCACTCCCCGGTTTCAAAATCCTCGATCGACCGGCCTTCGCGGACGACGCCGTTGCTCACGAGAAACTTCTCGGCGCGGCTCAACTTCTCCCATGCCAGATGTTCGGGCGGCGACTCCTCGAATTCCCGGAACTGCTCGTAGACCGCCCCGTTGACGAACCGGGCGAACTCGCCACAGCCTTCACAGGTTATCGAGAGATGAGAGACGTCGAACGTCCGGGTGACTGTCTCCGCCAGACAGTTCGTGCACCGGTACGTCTGCTCGACCATACCCTATCTTCGACTGAAACACAATGAGTGTGTGGTTCCGGACACTATAGCTCGCGGTAGACAATCTCCATCGGGAGCCCAGTCTCGTCGCGCTCGGGTGAGTCGGGAAGGGTCCGAAGCCCTGATTCGGGACCCCGCGCGGTGAGTGCAACCACGAACGCGTCGACAAGGTCGTCAGTCGACGCTTCAGTACCAGAGAGTTCCGCTGCAGCGGACCAGATATGGTCGTAGACGTCTGGCTCCTGTTTCCGAAGCGCGGTGACTCGTTCCCAGTACGCCCGCCGGGGCTGGCCAGTCTTCGAGTACTGCATCGGCTGGCCGGCAAAGGCCCAGAAACAGAGCTCCGGATGGCACTCTCGAATGCGTTCACGGGCCTGTTCGGACTCCCGAAGCAGCGTATCAGCCTCGGCAATCTTCGGCGCGATACCCCAGCTCTGGCGGTTGAGACTCCCCTCGGTTCGAGCCTCCTGCGTTGCCTTTGCAGATTCGTAACTGTCCTCGTGAGCGGCTGCTCGAATCGGTGTTGGGAAGACACTGTGGTGGCGCTGGGGACTCAGCCGCTTGCGTGCCTCGGTGTCACACTGTCGGGCCTCGCTGGAGTCAGTTCGCAGGCCGATTGGCACGTCGACCAGAATGCGTGTTGCCGAGCGGTTGTCCTGCCATAACTCTCGAAGAGCGGGGTAGAACTGCGCGCCCACGTAGTCTTCGTCGGTGTAGGCCACCGCAATCCAGCCGTCAGGACAGCCATCGACCCCGAGATACATACCCTCGCGTTTGACTCGGGACGTTTCACCGCTTCGGTCATACTGCTTGAGCCCCTATCGTGGCTATGACGGCGACGACAGTGCTCGCGACACGACACGGCTCGATTCGCCCTGCAGTCGAGGCTGTCGTCGCCGAACGCGAGTTGTCTGTCGCCAACGTGCTCGCCGTCGATGGTGACGAGGACAACCAGTACCACCTTCCGCCAGCATTGGTCGACCAGCTTGTCGACTGCGTTGACAGGACGGAACCCCAGCGAGTTGTGGTCGACGGGCTGCTCCACGCAGGGCAGATGTACGACCTCAGCCACGCGTTGCCGGCAGTCGAACTGCTCGACCGCAGGGACCTGTACTACGAACACCTGGCTGAGGGCGGGAACCCGGCGGCCGAGACCGCACGTGAACTGCGACGCCGCCAGATTGAGCTCCGAACGGAGCGTCGACGACAGCGCGACGGAGCGACGACAGGACCAACCGGCGAGAGTGGAAGCGTCTCGGAACTATCCGACGCCTGTGATAGACTCACGGCATCCCTCGAATCGTGCCAGCAGCGCCAGCGTCACCAGATAAAGACGAGCTACGAGGGTGTCGACGCACGGGTTGTGGTCGTCGGTCCGGTCGGAGCGCCGACGACGGATGGGTGGTGCGCGCTCACCGGGGAGCGTGCTGAGAGCACCGTACTCCGGCCCGCAACACCGCGAACAGCGGTGGCCGACATTGGACCGCACGAGGTTGCAGTCACCGACACGCCAGGGTTCGTCGCCGGTCAGCCCGAGTGGTTCACCGCGGCGGTGCCGGGGACGATGGCCGCGGTGGAGCGCGCGGATATTCTCGTCGTGGTCGAGTCTGCCAACCACCGACCGTCGCTGGCCATCGACGACACAGCCTTCGGTGGGACGGTGGTCTGGACTCAGCCGCCGGCCGACGGAGAGCGAGCGTCCTGGCGCAGTCAGTTCCGTAAAGAAATAGCGCAGGCCCTCCCAACGGTTCGGCTCACTCTCACGCTCCCGTACGGTGCCGAGTCGGTACTCTCGCGGTTGTACGACGAGACGACTGTCGAGTCGGTGGCGTACGGCGAGGAAATCGAAGCGGACGTGGCGGTTCCAGCAGGGCGGTCCGACCGTATCGAGCAGGCAGTCGAACAGGCGGGCGGAACGGTCGAGTGTTCTGAGTAGCGGTGAGACACTCGCCACTGCTGGACGACCGATACGCAGGAGAAAAATACGACTCTATCTGCAATCGAGACGATTCAGGCGATTGGGATGTCCTGCTCGGCTTCGAGCAACTCGTGGTATCGGTTGCGAATGGTTACTTCGGAGATGTCAGCCACTTCGCTGACCGCTGCCTGGGTCGTCTTCTCGTTGGTCAGCAGTGCAGCGGCGTAGACGGCGGCCGCGGCGAGTCCAACCGGCGACTTGCCGGAGTGGACGCCTTTCTCCTTGGCGTTCTGGAGCAGTTCGCGGGCGCGGCGCTCGGATTCTTCGGAGAGTCCCAGCGAGGAGGCAAACCGCGGCACGTAGCTCTCGGGGTCGGCCGGCGCAACTTCCAGGCCGAGTTCTCGAACGACGTAGCGGTAGGTGCGGGCGATTTCGCTTTTCTCGACTCGGGACACGTCAGTAATTTCGTCGAGAGAGCGAGGAACGCCAGCCTGGCGGGCCGCGGCGTAGACTGACGCCGTCGAAACACCCTCGATGGACCGGCCGGGCAGCAGGTTCTCGTCCAGCGCGCGGCGGTAGATCACACTCGCCGTTTCGCGGACGTTCTCGGGCAGACCGACGGCGCTTGCCATCCGGTCGATTTCGCCGAGTGCCTGCTTCAGGTTGCGCTCTTTGGAGTCACGAGTTCGGAAGCGCTCGTTCCATTTGCGCAGGCGCTGCATCTTCTTTCGCTGTTTGCCCGACAGCGCGTTGCCGTAGGCGTCTTTATCTCGCCAGTCGATGTTCGTCGACAGCCCCTTGTCGTGCATCATGTTCGTCGTCGGTGCACCGACGCGGGATTTTTCGTCTTTCTCCTTGGCGTCGAACGCTCGCCATTCTGGGCCGCGGTCGACCGAATCCTCTTCGATGACGAGCCCACAGTCCGTACAGACCGTCTCGCCGTGTTCGTCGTCGGCGACGACAGTCCCGCTACATTCCGGACAGTCAAGCGAGGCGTCCGTCTGCTCTTCAGTCTGTTCCTGTTCGTTCGTCCGTGTCCGCGTGTTTCGGTTACTCATTGGTGGATATAACCGGGTCAGCCGGCGGAATACCCGGGGTAATAGCTAAATATTTGTACTCCCGAAAGATATTTAAATATACCGGAATCCCTAAGCCGGTCACGGGTTCGACCCGGTATATAAGTCGTTCTGCTGTGACCAGCTGACGGGTTTAAATGTAATACAGTCAGTACGTCTTTGGCAGTTGACTGTCGGTCAGGAGTAGCATAACTTACGTACCCCCGGACAGACAGTCAGGGTATGGTCGAAGAACGGACCAGACGTGCCGTTCTCGGGGGGATTGTGGGTGCATCTGTCCTCGGCGGGGCACTCTCGCCAGTCGGGGACGTACTCGAGCAGTTCGCACCGCTGTCGGGCGGTGTCTGGGGGGCCGCAAATCCTGACCGCCCGAGCACCGTCGGCAGTCCCTACGGAGAGGCAACAGTACGGTACGACGAGGAGGGGGTTCCGAACATCGAAGCCGAGGACGAGCAGGCGCTCTATTACGCTGCCGGCCACGTCCAGGCAATCGACCGGGGGTTCCAGATGGACCTCCAGCGCCGACTCTTCAGGGGCGAAATCGCCGAAGTCGTCGGCGAGGCAGCCGTCGAGACTGACCGGTTCCATCGCAAGCTACAGTTCAAGGAAGCAGCGGAGGCCACCGCGACTCATTTGGAAGGAACGGTCGTCGAACCGATTCTGGACGCCTTCGCCGAGGGAGTCACCGACGGGTTCGAGGACGCGGAGCTATCGATTGGCTTCCAGTTGCTCGATTACGAGCCAGAGCCGTGGACACCCGCGGATTCGATGCTCATCGAGAAGATCATCGCTTGGCAGTTGACGGGGAGCTTCTGGAGCCTTCGCCGGACGCTATTGGAGGAAGAATTTGGCGAGGAACTCGTCGACGAACTCTACCAGGAACGGATGGACCACGACGTGCCGATCATTCGCGAGCAGTACCAAACCGAGCAGTACCGGATCGACGAGGCCGAACAGTTGTACAGCGATTCGACCAGCGAGAGGACAGTCGAATCTCGACAGCGACCATCAGGAACGGTCGACAGGAAACTCGTCGAGTATCTCAGTGCCTACGAGCCACAGGAAAATCTCGGCTCGAATAGCTGGGTCGTCAACGCGGACCTGGCAGATGGTGACGGTCCGATTCTCTGCAACGACCCCCATCTGGGCCTGCAGGCACCGCCGGTCTGGTACGAGATGCACCTCGACGGCCCAGACCACCGCGTCCGCGGCGTTGCGTTCCCGGGCGTGCCCGAAGTTGTCATCGGCGAGACTGATTTCGCCGCGTGGGGTTTCACGAACGCCAACAACGACGTCATCGATTTCTACAGCTACGACAGCGACGGCGACAGCTACCAGTACGGTGACGAGCGTCGAGAGTTCGAGAGCGAAGAGGAGACAATCGAAGTCGACGGCGCCGAGAACGAGACAGTCACAGTTCGGTCCACGGTTCACGGACCGGTAATCGAGGAGGCCGAACAGGAAGTCGGCGTCGCGTGGACGGGCCACGCCGCCACCGAAACCACCATCGCACTGTACGAACTGACCCGAAGCCAATCACTCGACGAGACACTCGACGCAATCCGAAAATTCGACATTCCGTCACAGAACTTCCTCTACGCCGACCAGGACGACAATACGCTGTACTACACTGTCGGAAAACACCCAATCAGACAGCCGCCGGGCAAGACTGTCTCGTGGGATAGCCCGGACGCACTCGACGGCGACGGCGTGTTCGACGGCTCGCGCCCCGAAGGCGAGTGGGCGGGCTTCGAGCCATTCGAGCGGCCGAGTTGGGACGGCTTCGTCCCGTTCGCGGAGAAGCCACACGTCCTCAATCCCGAGTATCTCGCGACCGCAAACCAGCAGATCATCCCCGACGATGAACTGCCGTACTACTTTGCGGAGTCGTACTCCGACCCGTACCGCGCCGAACGAATCTACGACTTACTCGACGAACGTGTCGAATCAGGTGAGGCGCTAGGCCGCTCGTATCTCGGGACTGTCGGGCGGGACGTGCGAGACGGCCGGGCCGCGACAATCGTCGACGCTATCGTCAACGCAGTTCGTGCGGAAGATGACGAGTTACAGGACGCGGCAGAAACGCTCGACGAGTGGGACTACCGGATGGACCACGAAACTGAGGCCGCGCTCATCTTCCAGCGCTGGACGAACGCCTACCGCGACGAACTACTCGGTGAGGAGTTCGAGGAAATTGGACTCAACGAAGAATTCTACCCATCGGATGGGCGAGTGCTCGAACTGCCGGCAGACAGCGACTGGTTCGGTCCCGGGGGTCGAGCACCGGTGATTCGCCGAGCACTCCGGACAGCACTCGAGACAATCGAGGACAACGGCGAGGAAACCTACGGCGATATGTCCCACACCGGGCTGATCGAACACCTGACCCAACTGGATTTCCTGGGCTACGAGTCGATTCCCCGGAGTGGCTCGGGGTGGACTGTCAGAAACTTCGGCACACGGGGTCCGTGGGGCGGGAGTTGGGAGATGCAGGTCGACCTCGGTGGGGAGTACCGCGCCATTCTGCCGGGCGGCAACTCCGGACGGTACTACTCCCAGCAGTACAGTAGCCAACTGCGCCGGTGGGCAAACGGCGAGTACCGGCGACTCAGCCGCGAAATCGCGGGGGACCTCGAGACGGAATACGTCAGAGGTGACCAATGAGTTCCGTCCCCGGCCTTGGCCGACTCCGCGAGGACCCGCTGATTCACTGGATCGGGCTGGTTGTCGCGATAGTCGCTGGCCTCGGACTGGCCAGCGTCCACTGGCTGGGACTCGTCGCGGGCGGCGCGCTTGTCGGACTCGTTGCGACCAGTTTCAAGCGAGCACTGCTCGGCGGCCTCGGGTTCGGTGTGACCGTCCTGCTCGTCTGGCTGAGCACACTCGTGTTCGGGGGTGTGCTGGGGGAGGTGCTCGCGACCGGACAGTTCGTCTGGATAGCTGTCGCTGTCGGGCTTATCGCGCCAGTCATCGGCAGTCTCGTCCGTGGAATCGTCTAATCCTGCAGCAGGAAAAACGAGGCAGTGAGCACGCCGCCGGCGAGAACGAGAGCACCGAGCCACATCGTCGCTCCCTTGAGCAGCACCGCCGTGACGGCGAACAACAACAGCGCCATTCCGCCGACGGCGAGAACCGGAACAACCGGTGGAATAGCCACCTCGTCGTCCGTCCGGGGTTGTGGGGTAGCGAGTGACTCGTCAACTTCGACTTTGTTCGCCTCCGGGTCGGGTTCGTTGACGGTCACGTCGACCCACCGCGTCTCGGAGCCATAGGCCGTCGCGACTTTGAGCTTGCCCAGTCGGTCCGCACCGTCGAGTCTCTCGGTGTCGACAGTGACGCGGACGTAGCGCTCGGACTCGGCCTCGACGTAGTGGTTGCCGGCGTCGAGGCGGGCAACTTCAGAGAGCGGGTCGTCGAGATGAAGGTGGACGTGGAGAGACTCAGCGTGGTTGATCAGCCTGACGTCGAAGGTCCCTGTCGTCTCGTAGGAAGCTGGAACCTCGAGACTGTGGAGGCTCTCTCGGCTGACGTGGACCGGCAACGGATCTGGCACGACTCAATTTCTGTCCGGCGAGTAGAAAAACGTTCAGGCTGGGGACTCCTCGCGCATATCCGGCGGGAGGAGGTTCGGAATTCCGTCCTCGATTGGGTAGGCTTCGCCACACTCGGTACAGGTGAGCGTCCCCGTCAGAATCTCGTCGTCGTCTTGCTCGGTGACCTCGAGGTTGAGGTCGTGTTTATCCAGCGGACAGCACAGAATCTCCATCAGATCCTCTTGCATACGCACACGTTGCGAGGGCCGAGACAAAGCATTTGCGCTCGCCGTCGCCGCCGTAACCGACGCCCTCGTGAGCGACGCTGTCGTTATCAAACAGGCCACAGCGGGCTGTAACTACATATACCGGATCACAGAAAAATCGGTACAACCGACCCCCGAACAGATCTGGTGGCGGTTCGAGTCCCGAGATGAAACTTCGACGTGCGTTTGCCGTCGTAATCGCGATTATCGCAGTAGTGCTCGGTGTGGCGGTCGTTTCTGGCTTCCAACTGTACGACGGCGCAGTCTCTGACCGCGAACAGCAATCCGCCGAGACGGCAGCGACAGCCACCGCCACACAGGTCGATTACCGTGCGGGACCGAACACCCCGCGGAACGGTCGTCGAACTCGAACTGCCGACCGAGTAGCTACTCGAACGGTCGCTCGCGGACAACAGACTGTTCGCGGCCCGGACCGACACCCACGGCGTAAATTGGCGTGTCGAGTTCGTCGCTGATGTAGTCGAGATACGTCTGTGCGTTGGCCGGCAGTGCGTCGTATCCGTCGGCGGCGACGGCTTCCCAGTCAGCGTCGTCCCAGCCCTCGAAGGTCCGGAGGTTTGGCTCACAGTGGCCCCACTCCTCGGTGGTGGCAGGGATGGTCAGCAGTTCCTCGCCGTCGAGGGTGTACGAGTGGCCGATTTTGAGTTCGTCGAAGCCAGCCAGCGTGTCGATGTGGTTGACTGCGAGTCCGCTGAAGCCACTCGCGCGGGTGGCGTGACGGAGAATCGGCATATCGAGCCAGCCGACACGTCGCGGCCGGCCGGTAACAGTCCCGTACTCGCCGCCTGCCTCGCGAATCTCGGTTGCGAGTGCTTCCTCGCGCTCGCCGGCGTTACCCTCGTAGCCGGGTGTGTCTCCTTCGACACCGGCGAGTTCCGTTGGCATCGGCCCGCTGCCGACGCGGGAGAGATACGCTTTCACGATACCGATTATCTCGCCGCCGCCGATGACGTCGGGCCCGAGTCCAGTGCCGGTGGCTGCGCCGCCGGCAGTCGGATTCGAGGAGGTGACGTAGGGGTAGTTCCCGTGGTCGATATCGATGAGCGTCCCCTGCGCGCCCTCGAAAATGACGTTGTCTCCCGCGTCGAGACGCTCTGCGAGGAAGTCTCCGGCGTTGACAAGCATGTCCTCGTCAGCGAGTCGCTCGCCGTACTCGCGGTACTCCTCGAACAGCGCGTCGATATCGAACTCCTCGCCGACGTCGACGCCGTAGACGTCTTCGGCAAGCGCGCGTTTTTGCGGGACGACGTATTCGAGTTTCCGCCGGAGCACGTCCTCGTCGGTCAGGTCACCGATACGGAGGCCACGGCGGCCGGCCTTGTCCTCGTAGGTTGGGCCGATTCCGCGACCAGTCGTTCCGACTTCGTCGTCGGTTTCGCTCTTGACATCTTCCTCGATTCCGTCGAGCACGCGGTGATACGGAAAGATTACGTGCGCACGCCGGGCGACCCGGACGTCTGGGTCCAAATCACGGTCGGCGAGTGTATCGAGTTCGTCGAAGAGCGTTCGCGGATTGACGACACAGCCGTTGCCGAGCACTCCGATTTTCCCACGGACTGCCCCGCTGGGAACGAGCGATAGTTTGTACTCAACCCCTTCGTGTACCACAGTGTGGCCGGCGTTGTCCCCGCCCTGATACCGGGCGACGACATCGGCAGGTTCGCCGAACAGATCGACGATCCCACCTTTGCCCTCGTCGCCGAGTTGCGCGCCGACGATAGTAACGGTCATCACGGCTCAATTCCCACCAATGGGGTAAACCGATTACGGTCCGTCACAGCCCACGGTTGCCGAAGCTTTTATACAAGGCCTTGTCGAAGGTTCCCATGTTAGCCGTTCGTTGGGCCGTATTGTCGCTGTACGACAACAACCTTTAAATCCGGCCACCACAAGTTAACAATTGTCATGATAGACAGACTCGAAAAAGAAGTGGATATGCTGGAACGCCATCTCCAGGTCCTTCGGATGGTAATCGAAAACGAGCCGATCGGGATCGTCAAGATGTCAAACGAAACGGGCTACCCACACCACAAGGTCCGGTACTCCCTGCGCGTTCTCGAAGAGGAGAACCTCATCGAGCCATCGAGCCAGGGCGCAATCACGACCGAAGACACCCAGGAGTTCGTCGAGGATCTGGACGGCAAAATCGACCACATCGGCGAGAAACTCGACGGGATGAAAATCGACGAAGTCGCGGAAGTCGAAGGATAACGGAACGTTGTTTTCGGCGCTAGAGTTCTGGGACCGCCAGATGGAAGTTTTCGTTTCTCGCTTCGACCAGACAGAGGTGATAGCCTCGCTTGCGCGAGAGATTGACGAAGCTTTTGCGTTTGTCACGGCTGAGCAGGCCGCCCTGTGTCGCGTCGCTGGCAATCTCCAGCGCGCCGGGGTCGAAGAAACTCTCGGTCACGAAGAAGGCTCCGGAGAAGCCACCGCTGGACTGGCCGACACGCTCGGCCGACGTAATCAGTCGTTCCATCATCGAGTCCGTCGTCGCCTCGCGGGAGTCGTTGAGGTTGGCCGCGAGCAGTGGGTTGCCCATCCGGTCCCGCAGGACGATGTCGAACCCTTCCTGACTCTGTGTCTCCTGACCGTCTTCGGTGTAGGTCACGTCGATGACACCGGACAGTTCCGCCCGGTCGATGCGCGGGAGCACGTCGTAGAGGTCAGATAGCGCTTTCTGGTGGCCCGTGTCACGAATCTCGAACAGCAGGTCTCGAATCACCCACTGCACGAACTGATATTCGAGCGTCGATTCGAGGAATTCGTGGTAGGACTGGCCGCCGACGGCGACGGTGTTGGCGTCGAACTGGGTGTGTTTCTCCAGACGGAGATTCTCGTTGACATCCTCCTTGCGCGTGCTCCCACCGTGGGCTTTTTCGAGTGTTGCCTGCCCTTTCGAGTGGTAGCGAACGAAGATATCCGTGCCCGAGAGCGCCTCTTGGGCACTCAGCCGTCGGTCAGCGTCTGTCGCCGCGCCGAGTTCCTCTTCGAGTCGGTGGAGTTCGTCACGCAGTTCTTCGACCTCACTCTGGAGTTCGTCGCGCTCCTCGCGCAACGTCTCCAGTTCGGTTTCGAGGCCATCGCGCTCCTCGGAGACTGTGGAAAGTTTGTCTTCGAGTCGATTGATCTCCTCGTCTTTCTCGGACAGTTCGGATTCGAGTTCGTCGACGCGCTCGGGGTCGACTCCCGCAGACTCTGGCTCCGCTGGTGCTGGGTCGGCCGGTTCCTGTGTTGTCGGCGCAGGCTCCTCACGGGGCGCGCGAGCCTCTGTCCGCTCTGGTGTCGGCTCTGGGTCTGGTGCTGGCTCCGACGCGGCTCTGTCCGGTGTTGGCTCCGTTCGGTTGGGTGTGGGGTCAGGCTCTGGGGCTGGCTCGCTTCCAGCAGTCGCCGTCGGCGTGGGGTCTTCGGACTCGCTTGCAGCGTCGGGAACTGCGGTCTGCTCGGGGTCGAGCGACGGTATCGCCTGCGTCTCGACATCTTGTCGGCTCGACTGCTGGCTCTGCCGACCGCGCCGTTCTGTTCTGGCCGGTTCCTGTTGCGACTGGGGCTTGCGAGAGCGACCCGTCTGGCCCGCTGACGCCCCGTTTCCGGCCCGGCGTTCGCGGGACTGCGTCTGTTCGGCTCCAGATTGGCGATTCTGGGGCGCTGATTGGGTCGGCTGTGTCCCAGTTTCGGCAGTTGTCTCTTCAGTTTGTCGCTTGCGCGCGCGGTCTTGCCCGGCTGACTGGCGGTCTTGGCGCTGGCTCTGTTGGGAGGCCTGTGCGGGCGGCGTCGACTCGGGCTGTTCGGCGGGCTCTGGCTCACTCTCGGTGGTCTCGGCAGCAGGCTCACCCTGTGACCGGTCGACAGATTCGTCGTCGGCCCGCGCTGTTTCGGCGTCGTCTGCAGGCGCTGTGGCGGTCTCTGTCGGTGGTTCCGTGGATTCACCTGCAGACTCCGTCTCTGCCACCTCTGTCTCCGTCTCCTCCGGTTCGTCGGTTTCCGTGGCCGCTGGCTCGTCTGTCTCGCCGGTCTCCCCAGCGGCCGCTCCAGCACTGGCTGCGTCGTCTTCTGGTTCGGGAATGTCGATTGGGTCGATATCGACCGGTCGTACTTCGTAGATGCCAACCTCGTCGTCAGCAGTCTCGAAGGCCTCGCCGCCGTCGAGTAGTCGGCTGTTGTTGCCGACGTAGGCGACGCTCATCGACGTTCCGGCGTGATAGACGAGATAGTAGTCGCCGCTGAGAACGTTCTCGGAGAGCTCGATAAAGCCGGTAAAGCCGCCGTCTGAGAGTGTCTTGTTGACCTTGGAGACGCTGGTGTCTTCGGTGTAATACTTCGCGCGCACCTCGTCACTTCGCTCTTGCATGACTGCCAACAGCGGGAGCGCGTCCGTCGGCGACTGGTAGATTGTCCCGCCCGATTGGAAATCTTCGATATCGCCGCGTTGGATACCAACAACGACGCCGCGTGTCATGTAGAGTTCCGCCCCACCGGCGCGGATGACGCCCGAAAACTCCTTGTCAGCGAGGTCCTGCAGTTCGCGGTACCCGCCGCCAAAGGACCGGTCGTCCCAGGAGTCGACCTGATCGACTACGCGTGTACTCATTGTCTTTCAAAAAGTTAGAAGCGGGGTATATACTTTGCGGCGATGTCGCCTCACGTATCTGTCTGGTCAGAACTGTCGGACAGTCGCACCGGTCGCGGCCTGCCCGGCCGAGAGAAACTGCACCAGGACGGCGGTTGCGACACTCGCCGCGGCGATGTTGGCAACGTTGTTGCTGACCAGCACCGTCACGAGAAAGCGATGTGGGTCCTCGCGGAGTTTCGAGAGCTGTGCCGCGCCAGGCTGGCCCTCGGTGACGAGGCCGTCGATTCGATGCCGTGCAACGGAGAAGACGGCCAGTTCGCTGCTCGAGAAGAAGCCGCTGATCGCAGTCAACAACACGATTGCAGCCACGCCGAGCACCGTGACGGTAGAAACCATACGACGTACCTGCGGCCGGGACTGGTAAATTATTTCTCTGATCAGTCGGCGACACTGATCGTCTCCCGGTAGGCCCCGTATTTCTTCTCAAAGACCGACATAATCTCCCCCATCGTCGCGTAGGCTTTGACCGCCTCGACAACTGCCGGCACAACGTTCTCGTCGTTGTCCACCGCGTCGGCAACGGCCGCGAGTGCCGCGTCGACGGCTTCGTCGTCGCGGTCTGCTTTGACCTCGGCGAGGCGGTCACGCTGGCGTTCTTGGGTATCTTCGTCAACGGTCAGAATCTCTGGCTCGGTATCCTCCTCGATTTCGTACTTGTTGACGCCGACGACAGTCTCCTCGCCGCGCTCGACGCGCTGCTGGTACTCGTAGGCAGCGTCCTGAATTTCCCGCTGGAAGTAGCCATCCTCGATACCCTTGAGCACGCCCGCCCGCATCGACCCATCGCCCAGGGATTTGATCTCCTCGATGTACTCCATTGCCTCCTGTTCGACCTGGTCAGTCAGCGCCTCGATAGCGAAGGAGCCACCCATCGGGTCCACGATGTCGGCCGCGCCAGATTCCTCGGCGATGATCTGCTGGGTACGCAGCGAGACACGGACGGCGTCCTCGCTCGGCAGTGCCAGCGCCTCGTCGTAACTGTTGGTGTGGAGGCTCTGGGTGCCGCCGAGGACGCCCGCGAGTGCCTGAATCGTCACCCGGACGATGTTATTCAGAGGCTGCTGGGCCGTCAGCGACTGGCCGGCGGTCTGGGTGTGGAACTTGAGTTGGCGGGCAGCCTCGCTCTCTGCGTCGTACCACTCGTCCATGATCCGCGCCCAGATACGCCGAGCAGCCCGGAACTTCGCGACTTCCTCGAACAGCGAGTTGTGAGAGTTGAAGAAAAAGGATAGCGTCGGGCCGAACTCGTCGACATCCATCCCGCGGTCGAGACAGTCCTCGACGTAGGCCATCCCGTCGGCGAGCGTGAATGCCAGTTCCTGCACGGCAGTCGAGCCAGCCTCACGGATGTGGTAGCCCGAGACAGAGACTGGTTTGAATTTCGGCGTCTCTTCGGCGGAGTACTCGATTACGTCGGTCGTAATCTTCAGCGAGGGCTCTGGCGGGACGACCCACTCTTTCTGTGCGATGAACTCTTTGAACATGTCGTTCTGGAGCGTCCCCCGAATCTCAGACCGGTCGACGCCCTGCTCGTCAGCCAGCGCGAGATACATCGCGTAGATGACGACGGCGCTGGGATTGATCGTGAACGAGGTGGAAATCTCGTCGAGGTCGATGCCATCGAAGAGGATTTCCATATCCCGGAGCGTGTCGACGGCGACCCCCTCCTTGCCGACTTCGCCGTTGGCCATCCGGTGGTCAGAGTCGATACCCATCAGCGTCGGCATATCGAAGGCCGTCGAGAGTCCAGTCTGGCCCTCTTCGATCAGGTAGTGAAAGCGCTTGTTGGTCTCCTCGGCGGTGCCAAAGCCAGCGAATTGGCGCATCGTCCACGTCCGACCGCGGTACATTGTCGGATACACACCGCGCGTGTACGGTGGTTCTCCCGGAAAGCCAAGGTCCTCGTCGTAGTCGATGTCGGCGACGTCTTCGGGTGTGTATAGCCGCTCGACGTCCATATTCGAGACTGTCCCGAAGCGTTCCTGTCGTTCCCCGTGTTTCGAGAGTACCGGGTCGAGCCGTTCGGATTCCCACTCCCCCTGACTCTCACGTATCTCCGCGAGTTCCTCCTCATCGAACATATCCGATGGTACGAGCGGGTCAGTGATGAAAATATCGGCGGTTCGAGCCGTCGGGACTTTCCGCGCCCCGACGATGCGTGACACGCTGGAAGCTCACCCGCCAGCGGACGCTGACGCCCGAGAACGTGACGCTGTCGTTGACTGTGAGGGTGGGCGGACGACGGTGATTACCTCTGTTACTTCGTTGTACTCGTCGTCAAATTTGAGCCCGACTATCTCTACAGGGCTGGTTGCGTTGTACTGCTGTGCACTGACAGTGTATGTATCTCCCTCGAAACGCACCCTGTCTGTTCTGCTGGCAAGTTCTTCACCGTCCTGTCTCATGTAGAATGCGAAGTATTCGCCTGACTCCTGTAGTGTGAACGAGAGTGTGTCGTCGTTTCTACTAATATTGACTTCAGGCTCGGACTGATTGTATGCCGGGGTGGTGTAGTCAGAGCCATTGTCTGTCGACGTCGTGGTTGGAGCAAAGCTCACATTCTGCAGTGCCTGGGCTGTGTCGTTGATCGAACTATTGATCTGGTCTGTTGACGCCTCGTATGTGAGCGTAACAGCGCTGTCGAGAACTTCAATATCTACGTCCTCGAGAAACGGTGTCCCCTCACGCTGATTCAACGCGCCTTCGAGAACATCATCACTGTACTGTGTTGCGTCAGCGACTGAGTCGAAATTGATTCGTGCTGAAAGGATTGCTGTGTCGTCGCCGTCTGTGGAGTACGACGCAACAATTGATTTTGGAGTGGGATTCTCCTCGGTCAGGTTGTCGTCGATGTTCGAGGTGCCAACACTGAGGTAGGTGTTCTCTCCAGATTCGGGGAGCAACTCATGTGAGACGTGACCTGCGTCGCCTTCATACGCGTCGATAGAGTCCTCGACCACTTCTTCTCGGCCCGCAACATGGAGTCCATCTTCGAAGCTCAACACACCAAATGAGACCGAGTCGACGGCTGCCGTGGTTGAGTTGGCAGTGTAAATCGTGTGCCCCTTGTACGAGTGTTTGGTAACTGTCGTCTGGTCACCCGTTGCGTTCTGTGACAGCCCATAGAGGGCGTCAAGTTCGGATTCTGTCGCTCGCAGTTCGAAGACGATACCGATGTACTGTTCGCTAATATTCGTAAGCGTTTGTTGTGATTGCCCAGCGGAGACGTTCAGGTCCTCACCCTGACTGTACCCGACCGAACCAGAAACCTCTCCAAACACAACAACTTTTCCGAGGTCAGTTGCGCTGATATTGGCGTCAGTTTGGGGTCCTGAGAGGTCCTGAGACAGATTCCCTGTGAGTCGGCTGTAACTCTGGTTCAGTCCGAGTTCCTCCTGTATGATATAATTGCCCACGTCTCTCGTGACAGGGTCAGTAAGGAAGCCAACTGGGTCGGCAAGGGCGACAACATTGCTCTGTTCGGGAACTGCAGTATAGATATCGTCGTGGTCGTGTTGGTCCTGGTCTGCCCCGAAAATTCCTGTTGGGTCGTCAACAAGTCCTGTGTACGCTGCGAGGCCGTATCCCGCCGTCAGCGTCACACCAGCGAGCAGAATAACCAGCCCAATTTTTCCCCGGCTATTCATTTGTATGATTATACTATATGACTCCTATATAAATGTGAATGTGAGAATCTGGCAGGTCGTAGTTTCGGCACTACTGGTCAACCGCGCGTAGCTCTGTGTGGTGTCGCTGTTAGGAGTCCCAGTGTCAACAAATAATACCGCTGTTTCCATACCGCGCTGGGGCCACTTTCCACTTACTCGGCTCGTCGATTGACCATCCAGGCCACGCCTCCAACTCCCGAAACCGCACTTGCAATCCCAAG
>JAQCNR010000313.1 GCA_028274925.1 Halovenus sp. | reverse complement strand
AGTAGTCCTGATGTTTCTCCTCGGCCCGGTAGAAGGTTTCCAGCCGTTCGAGTTCGGTCACGACATCGTCGTCGTACTCCTCGTCGAGTGCCTCGATGTAGGCCTCGGCCTGTTCGCGCTGGGTTTCGCCGTCGTAGAGAATGATCGACCGATACTGCGTCCCCACGTCCGGTCCCTGTCGGTTGAGTTGCGTTGGGTCGTGCACCGCGAAAAACACCTCCAGCAGTTCGTCGTAGCCGATTACGTCGGGGTCGTACTCGATTTGAACGACCTCGGCGTGGCCGGTGTTCCCCGAACAGACCGCCCGGTAACTGGGGTCTTCGGTGTGGCCGCCGGCGTACCCCGAGACGGCCGCGTGCACGCCGTCGAGTTCTTTGAACGCCGCTTCGACACACCAGAAACAGCCGCCGCCGAACGTTGCCTTTTCGGACATACCTGACATTAGAGCCGAATTCGTATGTATCTGACTGCGCCGGGGGTACTGAGGAAAAATCCGGGACGCCCGCTATCCGCTGCTGGTCATCCCGCCGTCGAGGACGAGCGATTCGCCGTTGACGTAGGAACTCAGCTCACTGCCAAGGTACAGCGCAGCGTCGGCGACGTCGTCAGGTGTCCCGAACCGTCGACTCGGAATCTGCTCTCGGTACATGTCCTCGTCGGCGCCGCCGATAATCGGCACGTCGTCGGTCGTCATCGCCGTCTCGATAACACCCGGATGGATAGCATTCACTCGAACGCCGTGCGGCCCGAGGGCGTCGGCAGTTGCGTAGGTCATGAGCCGGACTGCGCCCTTGCTCGTGCAGTAGGTGACGAACTCACCGGTCCCGTTGAGTCCTGCGACACTCGACAGGTTGATGATCGAACCACCGTCGTCGTCGACCATCCGTTCGGCCGCGGCCTGCGTGCCGAAGAATACCCCCTTCACGTTGATGTTCATCAGGTGGTCGAACTCGTCTTCGGACACCGAAAGGAAGGATTCACCGCGGAAAATGCCGGCGTTGTTTACCATCACGTCCACTCCGCCGAAATCCTCGGCGGTGTCCATCGCTTCAGTGATATCCTCTTTCGAGGTGACGTCACAGTAGACAAACGCCGCCTGTGCGTCGGTCTCGGACTCGATGAGTTCCTGTGTCGGCTGTCCCCCCTTCCGTGGCTCTTCGCGAACGTCGGCGACGACGACATCTGCCCCCTGTGTCGCGAAGGTCCGGGCGATTTCCCGTCCGTTACCGCTCATTCCCCCCGTTACGACTGCGGTCTTGCCCGCCAGTAGTTCTGTTGTATCCATGGTAACACACCATATTGTTCTTACGGACGACTGCCAATTATAATTATCCATTGTTTGTGATTTACAGTTGATACAACTCCACCGAAGCGACCGAGAGTGAGGCGTTCAAACGTAGGGTCGGACGATGGCAACCTACCCCGTCCCGGCAACGAAACACGAACTCACCGAGGACTGCAGGCGCTGTCCTGCGCTCGTGGCGGACCGCGAGTGCATCTCGTGGGGAAACGGCCCGCTGGACGCAGACGTGGTGGTTATCGGCGAGGCACCCGGCGCGGGCGACCCAGACGCCAACCGCTGGCAGGGCGGCAACTGGACCGGACTCGCCTACACCTCTCGACACTCTGGCCGGACAATCCGTGACTTGCTCGCGAAGGCTGGCTATCCCGACCCCTATTTCACGAACGCGGTCAAGTGCTTCCCGGCTGACGGCGAGGGCTCGAACCGTGAACCGACTGCCGACGAACGCGCGAACTGTCGGTCCTACCTCCGCAGTGAAATCGAGACTATCGAGCCAGTCGTTGTCGTTCCCACGGGCAAACACGCGACAAAATCGCTTTTTGCACTCGAAGGCATCGAAATCGACGGCTTTCTCGACACCGTCTTGACACCGGTCGAGTGTCCGACGCTTGGCGTGACGGCACTGCCGCTGTTGCACCCTTCATACCAGAACATCTGGATTTCGCGCCTCGGTCATACACCCGAGTCCTACCGCGACGCGCTTACCCAGCAACTCGATACGCTCACTCAGCGCCAGTCGTAGACGGTCACTGCGCGGTCGGTCCGGGACGAGCGGCCGTTGGGGTTGCGCCGCGGCGCGTCGTCCTGTCGGCGCGCGGCCAGTCCGTCCTTGCAGCCACCAAGAATATTTGTGACCACGTCGCGGCCAGCGCCGAACCACTGTGATGGACGACTTTCACCGCGGGAGACGGCTTTGAGTTCGCCGCCCGCGTCCCGCAGTGCGAGGCCAACGAGTCGCCCGAGCACCGTCGGGCGTAGACTGTAGTTTTTGACGAGTCGGTAGCCCAGCGAGCGGTATTTCCAGTCTCTGTCGACTTCGAGTTCACCGCCGTCGGCGTCGACGCCGCGGGTGACGCTCATTTGTTCGTCCCAGCTTGCCTCGACACTATTCGCGGCGAGTCGGTGGGCAAAATCCCGTGCGCCGCCGATCTGCAGGTATTCGTCGAACCCATCCAGTCGCTCGCTGACCTCCCGCTGGAAGGCCATGTTGCCGGCATTCAGATAGGTGATCGCTCGCCCGGCGACGGTCCCGCGTTCGACATCTCGGACGACCCGTCCGTCGGGAAGCGTCAGCGTCGGGCCGGTCACGACCTTGTTGGACTGAATCCCCGCCCGGACGGCCTCGAACCACTGTTCCGTGACAGAGAGCGTGTGGTTGACCAGCGCGATGGCGTCGCCGCGAGCCCGGTCGATGCCCGCGTTACGCGCGGCGTTGATCGTCCGGTCTGCCAACTCGATCAGGACGTCAACGTCGTCGCGCTCGCGAATCATTCCCGTCGTCCCGTCTGCCGAGGGTCCGTTGACGACGAGCACTTCTGCGTCTGGCGCGTGCTCGGCGAGTGCGTCCAGACAGCCCGTCAGCTCGTCACGGGCGTTCAGTGTTGGAACGACGACGGACAGCTCCATACCCGTGTCTACTGAGTGGCTCGCATATAAGGGCCGCGGGCCGCGCTAGAATGGGGCTTCGACGTCGCTGCTCTCGCCTGCGCTGTCGGACTCAGCGCCGACGTCGACGGTTTCGGGGTCGACGTTCACTTTCTCGGCCAAGTCACCGTTCTCGTGGTGCTCTTCGAGGATGTCGCTGCCACCGATAAACTCGCCGTCGACGAACGTCTGCGGGGTGGTCTCCCAGCCGCTGTGTTCGTTCAGCGCCTCGCGGAACGCTTCCAGATTCTGGAGTACGTCGACGGTGGCGACACCGTCAGCACCGCGGTACTGTTGGAGCAGTGTGATTGCCTTCTGTGAGTAGCCACACTGGGGCATCCGCGCGTCGCCTTTCATGAACAGGACGACTTCCTCCGATTCGATTGCCTCGTCGACGACCTCCTGTACTTCATCAGCACTCAGGTCTGGTTCCGTGGGGTCGAACGTCATACTCTACTGTGGTAGCTCTGCGTCCAAAACGTTGACGTTGGGAAGCGAACCCGTTCTCTCCATAGGCTTCTGTCGACTGCTGGCTGCTTGGAAAACCCTCTTTTTCAGTCGTCGTCAGCCGTGTAGGCACCACTTCGGTGTTCGATTCGATGGACCTCGAGAACGTGCTCTCCACGGTCCAGTACGCAGGCGAGACGATACTGGCCGACGCGGAGCTTCGAGAACGGTCCACCGGTCAGCGGCTCCAGAAATTCGTCTGGGTCTCGCCACTCTGATTCGACGATTTCGTCGAGCTTCGAGACGATTCGGTCCTGTACGTGCCCATCGAGCGAACCGAACTGGTCCGCAGCCTGCGTCGTGAACTGCCAAGTCCACTCTTCGTTACTCGTCATCCTCGTGCATCATCTCCAGCACATCCTCCCGAGAGACCATCTCTGCCTCACCCGACCGAAGTTCGTGTTCGCTTGCCGCAATCTGTTTCCAGCCCTCGCGAGAGAACGCTGGGTGCTTTACCGCGTCACGGGCGGCGTACCGGAGAAATTCGCTTCTGGAGTTGAACCCCTCTTGCTCCCACGTTGCGTCGATATCTTCGAGGAACGACTTGCTGAGTCGGAGATTAATCTGGACCATCTCGGGACCGTCATCACTGCCCGTGCTATCTGCGTTCGACATATACAGATGCTTTGCAGTCGTATATACAAAGACGTTACTGCTTCCACGACCGCAGCGTGGCTTGTTCAGCCGCTGTTGTTGTGGAGTGATGACTGTCCGGTCAACCGGTGACGCAGTACCACGCTTCAAAAAATACCGCAGGTCGAATCCGTTCAGTTGCCGACTTCGTTCGCGCGGTTGACGACGTCTTCGCCGTAGAGTTCGGCGAGGTCGTCGTGCTGGTCGGGACGGTTGTCGTAGACGTCCTGGAACAGCGTGATCGGCGTCTGCAGGGCCTGGTAGGTTGCCTCGTCCCACATTCGGTCGGAGCTAATGTCGACCTCGACGCCGTCGATGCTGACGGTCGTCGCGCGGGTCATCGCGATGGCACCTTTGCCGGCTTCCTTGGCGGCCTCGAACTCCTCCATGGAGTCGACGATGTCGTCGAGGCTTGGCACGTAGGCGGTCAGGTCGACCAGTTCGGTCTGCAGTTCTTCGTGGCTGAGGACGTGGGTGTCGTTGCCGACGGTGAGGTGGTACTCGTCGCCGTCCGCTTCGAGGGAAATCTTGTCGCCGACGTACTGCTGCACGCCGTCTTCGGCGGCGAGTTCGACTTCTTCGCCGTCCTCGTCGATGAGCCAGTAGCCCTTTTCGGGTGGGAGTGGGGCTTTGTTCGCTTCGACGACCTGACCCGGCGTCAGCGACCAGATACCGAGCTGACCCATTGCCTGGTTCTCGGTCATGCGCTGGCGGTAGCCCGCAACGTCGCGGATGTCGTCGAACGGACCGTCGACGGCGATCAGGCCGGCAGCGCTGGCTGCGCGGGAGGTGTTGTGTCGCAGTTCCTTCCACTCGGGGAGCGCGCCGGTCGGCGTGATGGCACGCATGTCCTTCGTGTAGTCGACTTCACCGTCAACCAGCAGGAACATCCGCTCGAGGTTGTTCGATGGTTTGCCAATCTCGTCACGGAGACGGCCCATTTCCAGTTCGGCCGTTCCGCTCTCGATGATGACCGACATGGCGAGCGAGCCCTCTTCGAGGCCGTACTCGTTTTCGACGATGGTCATGAACTCGTCTGCCTTTTTCCAGTCGTCGAGGTCACCAACTTCCGGGATGACGAAGCCGTCGATGTTCTCGACAGCGCCGTTCTTGGGGTCGGCGATTTCGAGCATGTGCTGGAAACACTTGTAGCGTGTCTGGGGGCTGTCGCGGTGCCAGACGACGCGGGGGTGAATTTCGCCAGGGAACTCCTCACCGTCCTCGGCGACAACGTCGGCGATGTTCTCTGCACCTTCGTCGCGCATGTTCGGCGCGGTAGCGTCTTCGTTGTCCGGCACCCAGACGTCAGGTGCCTGCATCCCACGCAGGCCAATTGCACTGCGCAGTTTCTTCGCGGAGTCGTCTTCGCCCTGCTCTGCCGTCGGCGTCGTGAAAAACGTCCGAACGAACTTTCGCTCGTGGAGCCGCTTGTCAACACTCATGTTCACTCACAGGGTCGGGAGAAACACTGTTTTAGGTTTCGATATGTGTCCCCTTAAGTACCACACACGAACGTGCCCGACCCGGTGCCCACTTAGCCACGCTCGACGGTCACGTACCGGACCTCGATTTCGGGATTCGTCCCCGTTGACTCCTGGACACGGCGGCTTATCTCTTCGGCCAGTCCTGTGACTTCCATGCCGGGCGGGACACCGACGGTCACGACTGCCCGCTCGGGGTCCTCGAAGGGAACTTCTGAGGGGTACTCCACCTCGACACTGAGCTGTTGGATACCATTGCTACCGCTGTACTCCTCGATTGCCGCCGCCGTCTCGTCTTGAATCTGCTCTTCGGTCGTCGCTCGCTGGAAGGAATCGAGGGTTACGCCGACCAGAAAAACCGATAGCACCGCAATCGCGATCGCGAGCGTGGCAATGCGTGTGACCGTCGCCCGCTTCGCGTCCGAGCGACGGAACCAGTGTTCTGGCCGGTAACCGCTGTACCACAGCACCACCAGCGCCGCCAGGTTGATCGACAACACGTTCACCAACACGAGCACGACCGAACTGAGGCTGACCATCGGCTGGCCCCACGCCAGCCCGATGCCGACAGTCGCCGCTGGCGGAATCAACGCGACGGAAATCATCACGCCCACCAGCGCCGCCGAGACACCGGTGGTGAGGCTGACAATTCCGGCAATACCGGCGCCGATGGCGATAATCAACGACAGAAAGTCCGGCGCGACCCGCTCGCGGACCTCCGGAATCGCCGTCACATCTGCCAGCGGCGGGATGAGATTGATCTCTCGGACGGCAAAGGCGAACACGAAGGCTGTCCCAATCGCCAGTAACAGCCCCACAATCTGGAGCCGGACACCCCGTGCGAACATCTCGCGGTCGTTGACGACAGTGCCGACGCTTGCGGCCATCGCCGGGCCGACGAGCGGCGCAATCACCATCGAGCCGACGACGACGGCCGGCGAGTCGAGCAACAGGCCGGCCGTCGCAATCAGCGCGCTGACGACGGTCATGATGATGTAGGTTCGCGTCGACGGCGCGAGGCTGTCCGCTGAAGCGACCAGTTCGTCCCGTGCAATCTGGTCTTCGTCTTTCACATCGGCGTACTCCTCTTCGAGTTGCTCGAACTTCCGGGAGACGACCGTACTCGCCTCCATCACGACGGTGTAGGAACTGTCGTCCAGTCCAGCCTCTCGGAGCGAGTCGAGTACCGGTTCGACGGCGTTTGTCGGCAGCGGAATGTGGACGATACCGGAGTACTCCCGGCCGCTCGTTTCGTCGGCCACGACGTAATCGACGCCCTCGTCGTCGAGTGTCGAGAGCAGCGTTTCCCGCTTACCCGAGGGAATCGTAATTTGGACGAGGCGCACGTCTGGCACTCGCCGCCGAGAAAAAAATAACCACCGCTCCAGCCGCCCGGCTTACAACAGTCGGTACTGTCCGCCGCTCTCGCTCGCTTCTCCCGCCCGACGAAGTTTCTTCAGTGCTCGCTCAGTGTAGGACGCCGACACGCCGTGTTCGCTCGCGTATTCGACGATGTCTGCCTCCGTGGGGGCTGACTGCTCGCGAATTGCTGCACGGACGATTTCCTCGCGACTCCGCGATGTGGTGTCTTCCTCGCCGGCAGCGGCGACTTCCTCGGGGTCGATTCCTGATTCAGCGAGATACGTTTCGTCGTCGATTCCCGAGTGCTCGATTTGGTCGCCGAGTTCCCCAAAAGAATCCAGTTCAGCAAAGGCGTCGCTCTGGTCCTGTCGGGCGGCCAGCATCGACGCGCGTACCTCGCGGGCGTGGTCCTCGTCGTCGGTCGTCACGAACTCGCGTCGCTTCTCGTACTTTCGACTCGTCCCACAGCGGGGACACTCGCTGCGCTCGGGCCTGCCCTCGACAATCCACAGCGCCTGGCACTCGCTACAGCCAACGACCGCGTACATACCCCTCTGTTCGTCCCGACCCCAATCAATATTCGCTTCACGAGTCGGCACGGGCTTCACGACCAGAAACGCTGCAGGGAAGTTTATCAAACACACTGCTGTAGCCGGTGATATGCCCGAGCTACTTGGCGTCGATATCGAAAACCCACTGGTCTACGTCGTCATCAATGTCGCCGTCTGGGTTGGGATATTCACGCTCGGGAGTTTCATTCTTGGCGACGGATTGGTCGACGGACTGATTCCCGGCCTGTTCGGCGGACTTTCGTTCGGGATTTTCAGCTGGTATCTCCAGAGCAGACGCGAGGACTGACCGGCGCCGGCGGGCAATATCGACCGGCTGACTGCGGTCAACCGGAGGGCTCATACGGGTCCACTGTGTACCGACGCCCAGATGGTCACTGGGACGCTGGTCGCGACGCTTCTGGTCGCCGGCTTCGCCAGTTTGTTCATGGCGTGGGCGATTGGTGCTGGCTCGTCAGGCTCGACGCCGTTTGCCCCTGCCGTCGGGGCCAACGCAATCTCGATTATGCGTGCCGGCTTTCTGGTCGGCATTCTTGGCTTCTCTGGCGCAATTTTACAGGGTGCGAACGTCACCTCGGCCGTCGGTGAGGAACTCATCATCGGCACGCAACTGTCGGCGCTGGCCGCGATTATCGCGCTGATGATGGCCGCAATCCTCGTCGCAATCGGCATTTTCACCGGCTACCCAATCGCAACTGCCTTCACCGTGACAGGCGCAGTCGTCGGCGTCGGGCTGGCGATGGGCGGTGACCCGGCGTGGGCCAAGTACCAGGAAATCGCCGCGCTGTGGGTGTTGACACCGTTTATCGGCGGTGGGTTTTCCTACGCGATTGCGAGACTGCTCCGTGCCGAGGCCGTTCCGACTGAACTCGCGGTTCCGCTGCTCGGCGGTGTGATTGGACTGTTGCTCGCAAACATTCAGTTCGTCTTTTTCGCCCCTGGTGAGCAACAGGGTTCGCTTGCGGGCGCTTCGGTCCGCGCGCTCGGTGGCGGCACGATAACGTTCGTCGGCGTTTCGCTTGCCGTCGCCGCGGTCGTCACGCTCCTGTTGTGGTACCGGACCCGCGTGGACGCCGCTGGCGCACAGCAGCAGTTTCTGCTCGTCCTCGGTGGACTGGTCGCGTTCTCGGCCGGCGGGAGTCAGGTTGGCCTCGCGCTCGGACCGCTCATCCCGCTGCTTGGGGACGTTCAGATCCCGCTCATTGCTGTGCTTGCCTTCGGCGGACTGGGGCTGCTGGTCGGGTCGTGGACCGGCGCACCACGGATGATTAAGGCACTCTCACAGGATTACTCCGCGCTGGGGCCGAACCGCTCGATTGCAGCATTGATTCCCTCGTTCGCAATTGCACAGACGGCAGTGTTCTTCGGCATCCCCGTCTCGTTCAACGAGATTATCGTCTCCGCGATTATCGGCAGCGGCTACGCGGCCAGCGGCGACGGTGAAGGAGAAGTCAGCGGCGGGAAGATGGCCTACACAGTACTGGCGTGGGTTGGCTCACTGGTTGGGGCGTTCGTCCTCAGTTTCGGGCTGTTCACCGCTATCAGCGCCATCATCTGAGTTACTCTGGCTCGTCAACTTCGACTGCCTGTTCGGCCTGATACGCTTCGAGCCCGGAGATGCGGGCGCGCATGATTCGGGTGTTCTCGACCTGCTCAACACGAATATCGAGTCCTTCGTACTCGATCTGTTCGCCCTGCTCGACCAGCCGACCGGCCCGATTGAAAATAAAGCCAGCAATCGTCTCGAACTCTTCGCCTTCTGGGAGTTCGATTCCCAGACTCTCGTTGACTTCGTCGATGTTGACTTCGCCTTTGACCACCGCGGCGTCGTCGCTCTCGAACTCGATTGGCTCTTTTTCGCCGCCTTCGAGAATCTCGCCGACAATCTCCTCGACGAGGTCCTCCATCGTCACGAGTCCCTCGGTCGTCCCAAACTCGTCGATGACGATGACCATGTTCAGTCGCTTTTCGCGCATCTCGGTCAGGAGTTCGTCGACGTTTTTCGACTCTGGAACGTGGAGCGTCGGGTTGATGAGGTCGTCCAGGTCGACGTTTTCCTCGGCGCTGTAGTGCCGGTCTCGGACGAGTTCTGTCACTTCGACAATCCCGATGACGTTGTCGAGTTCGCCGTCGTAGACCGGCAGGCGGTTGTGGCCGCTCTGGACACAGGTCTCGATGGCCTCGTCGATGGAGGCGTCTTTCGGGACGGCGGTCATATCGAGTCGCGGCGTCATCACCTCCTTGGCGATGGTGCGGTTGAACCGCAACGTCCGCTGAATCATCTCACGCTCGTCTGCTTCGAGCACACCCTCACGCTCACCGGTCTCGATGATATCTCTGATCTCTTGGCGGGTAATGTAGGACTCCTCGATGGCTGCTCGGCCGCCGGTAACCTTGTTGACGATTCTGGTCAGGTGGTCGAAGAGCCACACCAGCGGCATCAGCAGCACTTCAGCGAACCGGACGGGTCTGGCAACCCGAAGCGCCCACGACTCGGTGTGGTCGACTGCGTAGGACTTGGGCGCACTCTCGCCGAACAGCAACACGAGGGCAGTGATTCCAAACGTAGCCAGCGCGACAGCAACGCCCTGATTGCCGATGAAAAACGCCAGTAGCCCGGTGGCAATCGAGGACATCGCGACGTTGACGAGGTTGTTTCCGACAAGAATCGTCACGAGCAGGCGGTGGGGGTCTGACTTGAGTTCTTTCAGCGTCTTCGACCCCCGTTTCCCTTCCTCGGCAATGCTATCGACGCGGTGTGTCGGCAACGAGAATAGCGCAATCTCTGAGGAGGAAAAGAACGCTGACAGTCCCAACAGGACGACAATTGCTAACGCGCCGATGGCGGCAAACGCTGTGCCCGAGAGCGAGATACCGACAACTTCGATTCCCAGGGGTGGGAGACTCTGGAGCGTGGCGCCAGCGAGAGTATGCATCACGCCTGACTTTCTGGCCCTCCCGAATTAAGCGTTTTTGTACTTCCCGGCGACAGCGGTGCAAACGCTTACACGTCTCTCGCTCGTACTGACGCTCATGACAGAGTCCCAAATCACGCTGTATCGACTCCAGGCGTGTCCGTTCTGTGAGCGGGTTGTCCGCAAACTGCAGGAGTACGGCTTGGAGTACGACTCACGCTTCGTCGAACCGATGCACTCGGCCCGCGACGCGGTCAAACGCGAAAGCGGCGTTCGGACCGTCCCGGTCATCGTCGACGAGAACACCGGGCTTACGACCGCCGAGAGCGCCAACATCGTCGAGTATCTCGACAAGACCTACGGCGAGCAGGCGGCCCAATCGAGCACACCGGCCGAGTCGGCGGAGGGTGCCTGAATGGAACTGGATTTCGAGGTCGTCGAACTCGACGCACCAGACCACCCCGAGGAAGGCGAACTCGCACCCGACTTCGAGCGACCGCTGGTCAACGACGAATACTGGGAGGACGCCTCGCTGTCGGACCTCACCGACGAGGGGCCCGTCGTCCTGCTCTTTCACCCGATGGACGGCGCGTTTCCAACCACGTACATGTGGAACGAGATTCGTGACCGCGGGTTCGACGAGTACGACGCCACCGTCGTCGGCGTCTCGATTTCGACACCCTACGAGCACAAGACAACGCTGGACGAGCGCAACATCGAGGACACCGACTTCGCACTCTTTTCCGACCCGGCCAACGAGGTTGCCGAGCGCTACGGCATCGCCAACGACCTCGACGGGATGACCGGTATCTCCGAGCCACGACCGGCGACCTTTGTTATCGACGAAGACCGAACCGTCCAGTACGCCTGGGCCGCGTCGGAACACCCCGCGTTCCCCGACTACGACGACCTCGAAGCGGCCGTCGAAGAAATCGCCGAGTGAGCAATGTCCGAGTTTGATTTTGTCCGCGCCGCAGACGCGATTAGCAACGGCGAACTCGTCGTCTACCCGACAGAGACTGTCTACGGTCTTGGCGCGGACGCACTGGACGCCGACGCTGTCGAAGAAGTCTTCGACGCGAAAGACCGCGACCGCTCGAAACCCGTCTCGATGGCCGTCGCGGATGTCGAAACTGCCGCCGAGTATACCACCCTGACCGACCGGGAACGGGCGTTCATCGCCGAGTTTCTGCCCGGGCCGGTGACCGTCGTTGTCGAAGCGAAGCAAGCAGTGCCAGACGGACTCACCGCTGGTCGTGACCGCGTCGGTATCCGCATTCCGGCCCACGACGCGGCACTCGAACTACTCACGCACACTGGCCCGATTACGGCGACGAGCGCGAACGTCAGCGGGACTGGCAGCGTTCGTGACCCCGACAACCTCGGCGCTCGCGTCCGCGAGCGAGCAGCAGTCGTCCTCGATACTGGACCCGCTCCCGGCGGCGGGTCGACCGTTGTCGACGTGTCGGCGGGGAAAATTCACCGTCGTGGGAAAGAGGCCGACGCCGTCGCCGAATGGCTCTCCGAGTGATTATTTCAGTCGGCTCAGCAGCGACCGCGTACGGACGCCACATTCGCCGCGGTACTCGCAGGGTTCGCATTTCGAGTCGTTGTCAATTCGGGCTGGCGGTCCCTTAATTGAATCTGCGATTCGAACTGCCTCTCGGTAGGCGGCGGTCCGCCGGGCGTCCACGTCAACTCGCCTGATAACGCCGTAGGCTGGATACTCTGCGTACACGGTGTCGATAGCTGTTTTTTCTTCCCACGCGAGCGCTTTCGCCGCGGCGACCAGGCGTGCGCTCTGTGGTCGCCAGACGCCGTTGTCGGGTGGCTCCCCGGCAAAGACGAGCGACAGCGACGGCGGGTCGGCCAGTCGCTTGTGCGCGATACCGCGACACTCTCGCCCGCTGAGGAAGGCCTCACGCTCGGCAGGGCTCACAAGCTCATCCCAGCGCGCCAGTTGCGCTCGCGCACAGCCAAGCCGTGAGCGAAACTGTGTCGGCGTCACCTCGATTGGTGCCGTTTCGAGTCCCTCGCCATCGAGCAGCCGTTGATACTCGAACGCCAGGTCACGACGTTCGGCGACAATCGACGGGCGCTCTGTCTCTTTAGGGTCCTGACGGCGGTAGTACAGTTTCCGCGGACAGTACGCTGCAGTCTCGATATCCCGAAACGCGTGCATGAGGACTCTGGTCCCGGACTGGGACAAAAACCCTCGGCTCACTCGGCGGGTTCGATATCGAAGGTGGTTCCAGCGGGGTCGGCGAGTAGCTCCTCGATTTGTTCGCGGGCGTCGGTCCGGGAGGACGCAACGACGACGAGTCCGTCAGCGCTGGGGTCGCCGCTGGCGCGGTAGGCCGTCGTCTCCTCGTCGAACGCTGTTGCGTACGTTCGCAGGATTCCCTGTACTTCTCGTTCGAGTTCCGGGAAGGTGATGTCGTCGGCTTCGTATTTGCTCAGTGCCTCTTCGATTGTTCGGAGGGCGGCAATTCTATCCATGCTACGTCGTTCTGAGGTGGTTGTTGCGCGGTTCGTACACTTCGCCTTTCTGTTTTAGCTGGTCAATTTCGTGCTCGGCCTTGCTCGTGTCCATCCCCTCCTCTTCGGCGCGCTCGATGACCACGTCGACGGGTGCACCCTCGTCGTATTCGTCTTCGATGGACTCGATTAGCTTCAACACGTTTTTGATTCGGTCGCGCTGGCTTTTCGAGGTACCAGTCTCGATCATATCCGCGTCGAGTTCGCCGGTTTCTGGGTCGAGGCCAATATCTTCGAGCGAGTACCGAGCAATCTCGATAGCCCGCTGGGCGTCCTCGTTGGTGACGCTGTCGGACAACCGAACGCGTGCGCTGGCTTCGGCCAGTCGAACCATCGCCTCGAGTTTTCGCGCTGTGACAGGCACCGGCGCGTCCTCGCCGGAGCCTTGCATCCGCAACTCGACGTAGAATTCCTGAATTGCTGACTTCGCCTCCTCCGTCATCGTTGGATAGCAGTTTCGCTGCGCGTAGGCGACGTATTTGCGGAGGAACCCGGCGTCGATTGTCGGCGCGACATCGTCGGTGATGCGCTCGACCTCTTCTTTGGTGTAATTGGAGGTGCTGGTCTCCGTTCGGTGAGTGTTCAACTCCCCGGCGTAGTTCGTCTGAAGGATGTGCTCGGCCAGTTCGTTGTCTTTCTCCTCGTCAGGCTGGTCAGTGACGGTGAAGATCAGGTCGAACCGCGAGATGAGCGGCGGCGCAAGATCAATCTGCTCGCCAATCGGCTCGAACTCGTCGAACCGACCATACGTTGGGTTTGCTGCCCCAAGAAGTGAACATCGTGACTTTAGCGTGGCATTAATTCCAGCTTTGGAAACGCTAATAGATTGTTGTTCAAGTGCTTCGTGCATTGCACTTTGGTCCTCAGAATTGTGTATTATTACATTATTTGCGACAAAGTTATGTGTCTCGTCAACAGTAAGGTCGTACACTTTTTCATCGCTCTTTGACGCTCGCTGTTTGATGGCTTCGATCTGTCGCCAGGTAACATCTCCGCTCTCAGGTTGTCGTGACTTCACTGCGGCCCCACCGTCTGTCAATGTCGGCTGTTGAGACTGTGGTACGTATACCCAATTTCCACAGGAGAGTTCTTTTGCCGGTTTCGTTGTTCGCTCCTCTGTAGAACGGACAAAAAACGGATGATCTGGTGTTGCAGTCACAGACTCACCGGATTCGAGAGTGACCTCTATCAACGAATCTGGGGCATCATACTCGTGCACTGCAGTCACATCCCGACGCTCGATCTTCTCATTTCCCGTCATTGTCCAAACTTCCTTGTCGATCCCTCGAATAGTCCGCCCGTTGTCGAGTTCTTCCACTGTCGCTGATTCTCTGGCTCGGTCCGCGAACTCTCGAATTGGGATCTTTCGGTCAGGGGTGTGCACTAATGTCTCCCCAGTCACGCACCGCATTTTATCTAACTCGTCCACTGCTGCAATCCCCTGGTCTGCCAGCACCAAGGCACCAGCCTCTAGCGTCCACTGCTGGCCCTCCCCGAAGTCGTCACGGACTGCAGCAGCGGTATTGTGTGTCACGATTCCATTTCCGAGGAAATTGTGTGTTTTCGGGACTGTAAGGTCGAATAGCTCTTTTGTTCCGGTGTTCTCAGCTTCGACGACTTCGTCCCAGACGAGATCGGCCTCAATAACCTCCTCAATCGTCGATTCAGCACTACCGAGTTGCCGGTCGGCGAGCATTTCACGAGCCCGACCACGGCTCGGATCGTCTTCCTTTATTATATTGTTGTAGAACGTTCCACCAGCGCCGTCCGTCCGCGCAAGTACATCACTAATCGGCATCCGTTCGCCACGGCGCGGTGCGTCGTGCGTAATTGTACTAAGTGCTTTGGACTTCGCCGTACAACGGAATCCGACTCTCTCTGTATATGCTTCGATGTCGCGACCATATATTCCCAGATGCGTCTGTACCGACTTCGATTCGATCGTTCGACCGGTTTCTAGTTCGTATGTTCCTCGCCTGTCACGCTCTCGACGACGGGCTCGAATCCCGTACGTTTCCAGCATCAACTGCACCTGTTGGGCGAACTTCGAGCAGATTGTCGAGAATTGAACGCTCGAACCACCATCGTCACGGGCCGAGACAGAGCCATCCGCATCGAACAGCCCTCGCAGAAACGCATTCGCATGCGGTGCTGTCGTCAGCCTGTGGTCGAGTTCGAGGCTATTTTTCGGCGTCTCCATCCCGATATTACTGAAAAACCGTGCGACAGTTGCGCTGTGGAGCCGAATACACGGAACTCGGTCATCCTGATACTCGATTTCGACTGATCGATCAAACGTAGATTCGATGATTTCCGCGGCCTCTGAAAGAATCTCCTCGTTCGAATTGGAGATTCGGATGTGCCCTCGATTTCCGCCACGTCGTGACACCATCAGGTCTCCGTCCCCGAACACGAGTCCCACAAGATACAGCAGATTTGCATCGAATTCGTTGGGAATCTGAATGCTGCCTCCGTGTCGGAGCATCGCCCGGTCGATCGTAATGTCGTCTCGCGTCGCACCAATCGCGTCGAGGATTCGGTCGAGTTTGTCCTGCGGAAGGTGTCGGTTCGATAACGAGTCGTATATGAAATCTTCGGAGAGTTCAAGTTCGGAAGCGGCAGTACGGAGTGTGCCAAACTCCTCGCAGAGTCGGGTACGGATAAATTCAACAGACTCGTCGGTCGGTTTGAGTTTCTCGTTCGTGAACTCAAAAAACTCCTCGACCCGTGGTGACCATCGCTCTATATTCGTGTAGCTCGGCACTGCCACGTGATCGCCAGCTTCGATATCGGCAATTTCTTTCCACTCGAGTCCCTGCTCGCCACAAACGAGCAGTGTCGTATTTGTCGATGTCTCCAGTTCTTTTCCGTGTCTCGTCCGAATCTGTCGACACTCCTTCGGTGGCATACGCCACACGTGAGAGCTCTCTCTCTCGGTTATTTTCCTCTCGTCCCTCTCGAACGTGTATACCCGTCTTTCGTACTCTGCCGCTGTCTCCTCGTCAACTGGGTCGGGATGGCTTGGCTCTGCAAGCTCTCGTATCGGAATCAGCCCCTTTCTGGTGTGAACGAGCGTGTCTCCAGTCACACAAAGCCCTGCCGAGGACGACCCTTTCCCTGAGGTGTACACCGACCGTGGCGCAATTTCCTTGATGTACTGAAGCAACTGACTCTTTCCAGTTCCGGGATCCCCCACCAGCAAAATGTGGAGGTCACCGCGGGTTCGCGAGCCGTCGGGGAGGAACTTTGTCACACCCGAAAACAGCTGGAAAGCCATCGCCTTCTTCTCTTTCTCGTAGCCGTAGATGGAGGGTGCAATTGCGCCGACCATCTCCTCGTAAATATTGTCCTGGTTGGAGAGTTCGACAATCTCTTTTTTGTCTTCGTCGGTAATTTCCATCTCCTCGAACTGCTCGTCCTCGATGTCGATGGTCAGCCCTTCCATGTAGACATCGAACATGGCCGATTTCTCGCGGTCGTTGCCCTGCTGTTCGAGTTTGAGGATTCCCGTCGCCGTGACGTGGTCACCGGGGGTGACTTCTCCCGTGATGTCGTCCTCGATGTTCACGTCGATGTTCTGTGGCGTTTCGCCGCCGCGCAGTCCCTCTGGCGATTCCTGCACCCGGAGTTTCTGGGCGTCGATGAACTCCGACTGGTCGTAGTTGATCCGGAACGGCCCCTGTCGTTCACAGCCCTGGCACTCGTGAGGTTCCTGAAAGTCCCCGCCTTCTTGGGGAATCCGCGTGAGTGTGCCACAGCGCTGGCACTCGAAGGCTGCGGTCGTGATTTTCGGCCGTACGTCGGTCGCTTTCCTGATAATTCCCTGGACGGAAATAAGCATTCCGCGGTGGTCTGAGCGGATGCCACGGATGTCGGTCTTCTCTGGGAGATTCCGGACGCGGACGTGTGCCTGTCCGAGTGAGACGTCGACAGGGAGGTCGTAGAGTCGGAGGGCTTCCTCGGCGTATTCTCGGAGCTGGTCGGGCTTGTTCCGGAAATCGTCGGCAAGGTCAGAGTCGAATCGGTAGAGGTCCTGCCAGTCGATATACAGCGATTTCTGTTCGTTCGGGTACTTCTGGGCGAGTTCAGCGATTTCGTTGCGGTAGTAACTCCGGTAGAACTCCTCGAAGTTGTCGATCAGTTCGGTGTCATCCGCACGGGCCATTTGATGACCCGAGATTGTTCCTACTCCCTCAAGAACCTTCCCACCGGGCAGAACCGTGCTGATTGGAATCTCTCTGCGTGGGTGCGTAAGCGTTTAATTCACCGGCAGAGTAGCCGATGGTATGTCCGACTGTCCACTCGCGGATGACTGTCCCAGTTTCAGCGAACATATCGAGGGGATGGGCTGTCAACACTACGGTGACCGGGGGGGTGCGGAGTGGTGCAACCACTACAACCAGCCAATTGACGACCTGAAATCACAGCCGGTCAAACCCGGCGAGGAAGTGGTTATCGAGGTTGAAGATATTCACGAGAGCGGCGCGGGGGTTGGCCGAACTGAAGATGGCTTCATCATCATGGTCGACGGGCTACTTCCGCCAGCCCGCGCTCGCGTGAAAGTCACCAACGTCATGTCTAATCACGCTCGCGGCGAGGAACTCGAACGACTCCCCGACGAAGCCGAGGAAGACGCTGACTCGGAAGAAACGGCCGACTCGGACGGTGAGGAGGAGGACGACGACGCTGAGGACACCGAGCAGTACGAAAAAGATGACCCCCGTCTGGGCAGTCGGGACAACTTCTGGGGCGGCTAAGTCCGGATTTTCTGCCGCGCGGCTCAGAACGAGAACAGGTCGATCCCGCCAGTTACGCCGACTACTTGTCCGGTAATGTAATTTGACTGTTCAGAGGCAAGATAGGCGACCAAGTTGGCTACGTCCTCTTCCTTGCCGAGCTTTCGCATCGGTGTTGCCTTCGCAATTCTGGCGAAGTGCTCGTCCATCTCTTCAAGCTGGTCGATTGGGAGGTCCGCGAGCTGGCCGACGACGATACTCGGCGCGATGACGTTCGAGGTGATGCCGTGCTGTGCGCCCTCCAGTGCGAGCGTTTTGCCGAAGCCAATCAGCGCAGCCTTGGTTGCTGAGTACGAGAGCTGGCCGAACCCACCCTGCCAGCCAGCCATCGAGGACATGTTGATGATTCGGCCCCACTCCCGCTCTTTCATGTGAGGGAACACCTCTGTCGTAATGTTGTACGCGCCGGTGAGGTTCACCGCAAGGTCACGGTCCCAGATGTCGTCGTCGAAGGATTCGACGCGGTCACGAGCGTCGACCATCCCCGCGTTGTTGATGAGTACGTCAATGCCGCCAGTCTCCTCTTCCAGTGCGTCGACGGTCTCGCTGACGTCGTCTCTATCTGTGAGGTCACACTCGACAGCGTGGGCGTCCCCCGCGTAGTCGCCCTCGTTAATCTCCTCGGAGATGTTCTCTGCCGTTTCGAGGTTCACATCGAGCACGACCACTTCCGCCCCTTCCTCTGCGAGTATTCGACAATCTTCCCCGCCAATCCGGCCACCGCCGCCTGTTACCACTGCCGTTCGGTCGCTAAGTCCAAAATCCATGCTGATGCCGTCTCAGCCCGCGAGTATAATGATTTGGTCTGCGGCCAACTAGACAGCCAATCTCCGCTCGTCAATGGTATGGCGCTATATCGAATCGGAGCAAATCGCGAGGCTAGTGATTAGTTGACCCCGCTTCGCTCGTCCGTTAGAATCTCTGGCCTGTCGTTTTTTACCGGGTTTCGGAACAAACTCTTGGCACCCTTGTTTGCCACCGGACTCAGCTGGACTCCCGACAAATAAACGATAGCGACACGTCCTCTGGGGACTGGCGCGCTGGCTCGGTGGCGGCTTACCGACTGTCCTCCCGGGAACTGTCGGAATCTGCTCCTCCGTCGGTGGCAGTTGGCGAACGGGCCGCAGCCTCTGCTCCTGGCCCGCTCATCGAAGTCGTGTCGAAGCCGGACACCTGGTCGTGCAGTTCTTCGGCGAGGGAGGACAGTTCCTGGACGTTCTCCGAAGTCTCCGAAAGCGAGGCAGTCTGTTCCTCGGTGGCCGCTGAGACGTTGCTTGCCTCGGCGGCGGTCTGTTGGCTGACACTCGACACCTCGTCGACCATCGACACCACCTCCTCCGAGGAGGCTGCTTGGTCGTCGGTGGCGTTGCTGATCTCTTGGATGCCGCTCTCGGCTTCCTTGATGGCGCTTGCAATCTCGTCGAACATCTCGATAGCGTCCTCGATGGTCGCGGAGCCACGCTGTACCTGCTCGCTCATCTGTTGCATCCCATCGACGGTGTCTGCTGTCGTCGCCTGAACCTCTTCGATACGCTGTTCGATATCGCTCGTCGCCTGTGCTGCTTCCTCTGCCAGGGACTTGATTTCGGTTGCGACGACGCCGAACCCTTCGCCCGCCTCGCCGGCGCGGGCAGCCTCGATTGACGCGTTCAGCGCCAGCATGTTCGTCTGCTCCGCAATCTCGGTAATCATTTCGACGACCTCACCGATCTGGTCCATCTTCTCATCGAGCGCCTCGACTTGCGCGGCCGCCTCGTCGGCCTGTGATTCGATTGCCTGAATCTCCTCGGTCGCATCCGAAGCGGACTCCCGACCCATTTCGCCGCGTTCGACGGCCGTACTGGCGGTTGCAGTCACTTCCTCCGCAGAGGAGGCAATCTCTTCGACGGTGGCGGACATATCGTTCATCTCGTCGGCCACCTCTTGCAGATTCTCACTCTGGGCGTCCGCGCCGCTGGAAATCTCTTCGACAGATTCGGCAACCTGTTCGCTGGCCTGTTCGATTTCCTCGGAACTACTCGCTACCTCTTCGCTCGACGTTGCGACATCGTCTGCAATCGACTGGACCTGTTCGACACTCTCGCTCAGTTGGGCGACACCCTCTTCGAGGTCGCGCAGCACTGTTCCGAACGTGCCTGGGTAGGCTGTCTCGATGTCCTGGCTGAGTTGCCCGTCTTTCAGTCCTTGGCTGGCGGCCGATATCTGGGCGAAACTCTCTGACAACTGGGTCGTCCCGGTCTCGAGGTCCTCGAGTACTGCGCCGTACTGTCCGGGCCGGTCCGTTTCAATCTCACTCTGGAGTCTCCCTTGCTGGATGTCGTTGCTCACCCGCTGGATTTCGTCGAAACTGCCGGCGAGTTCGGTTGCTCCCGCTTCGAGGTCGGCGACTGTTTCTCCGTACCTGCCGGGATAGTCTGCCTCGAACTCCCAGCCCAACTCACCCTCTTTCAGCCCGCTGCTTGCGGTCCCAATCTGGGAGAAGACGCCCTGGAGGTTCGCCTGCATCTCGGTGAAGGCTTCGACCATCCGTCCGAGTTCATCGTCCTCGATGTGGTCGTCGATGTCGGTATCGAGTCTCCCGTTGCTCACAGCTTTTGCAGTCTCTTCTAACTGGGTAATCGGCGGGATAATCCGCCCGGCGACGAACAATCCGACCGCAATCGCGGCGACGAACGCAACGAGGGTCAACCCGAGTAGCAGCCACTGGATGGCCTGTGTGGTGGAATCAGCCGAGGCGACTGCTGACTCCTTGTCTTCGACAGCCTGGTTTTCGATCGTGTGTGCGTCTTCGCGCATGTCCGCCACTATCGGCTTCAGGTCCGCCAGTCGCTGTTCAGCACGACTCATCTCTCCGGCCGCCACTGCATCGAACACTGCCTGAGCGACAGCGTCGTACTCCTCGTGGCGGGATTTTAGGTCGGCCAGCGCCTGTTGCTCTTGCTCACTCAACTCGGCCGATTCGAGTTGCTGTATCCACTCCTGATAGTTGGACTCCGCTTTGTCGTACTCGCTTCTTGCGTCTTCGTCACCGAGCAGGGCTCCCTGAACGGCGACCTGCTGTTTCTCGACGGCAACTAACGTCTCCATCGACGCGTCGATTTTGTCCGCGTCTTCGGAGATTGTGTGTGCTTCGGCATCGACGGCAGCCACGCTCTGGTATCCAGCGACACCTGCCACGGCGACCAGCAGTGCTACGAGCACGAACGCGAGTATCAGCTTCGGTCGCAGGTCGAACCGGTCGATTGTGATGCGCTCTAACATACACCAACATCTGTCAAGCGATGATATATTTGCACACTCTAGATACCGGCATGAGTATCACCTGTGAGAATCGACGGGCGCTCTCGGAGAGCAGTTTCCCTGCCGCTGTGGTTATCATCCCTGATACCTATGCTGTTATCTAGATAGGAAGGTTATATGCCGGTCTCTCATCCGTCAAGATATGCCGAACTCGGGGAACTATGGCCGGGATGACTTCGGACAGGGCGGCTTGAACGACCAACTTGATGTCGACGCACTCGTCGGCGAAATCGGTCTCGACCGGTCGGAAATCCAGTGGCGAAAAGAGTTCATTGGCTTCAGTGCCGAGGACGCCCGTCGTCTGCAGAGCTACCACGAATCCTTCGAGGATAACGCCGAGCAGGTCGCAGACGACTTCTACGAGAACATCACTGATCATGAGGAAACAGTCGAAATAATTGGGCGGTCCCCGAAGGGGATTGAGCAACTCAAGCGGACGCAGTCGGCCTATCTCGTGACGCTCGCTGACGGCGAGTACGGGGCGGAGTACTTCCGCGACCGAGCCCGTATCGGCAAACTCCACGATATGCTGGAGATGCCGATGAAACACTATCTCGGACAGTACAGCGTCTACTACGACCTCATCCTCCCACTCGTGGGAGACCGTCTCGTCGACTCACTCACTGACCGGTTGGCTGGTGCCGCCACGGACGGTGGAGTCACGCAAACGTCCGGCGAGGCCACCGAGGTCGGTGGTCCCGACGCTGACCTGTCTCGTCCTGCAATCGAAACTGCAATCGAGGAAGAGGTAGACGACGCTGTGCAGGATATTCTCTCGATTCTTCGGATTATCAACCTCGATATGCAGGTCGTTACCGACACGTACATTCACTCTTACAGCCAGAAACTCGAAGACGAGATTGAACGCAACAAACGACTGATGACCGATGTCGAAGAGGAGGTGAAACAACCGGTAAGTGACCTCCAGAGCAGTGCCGAAGACGTCGCCGAAAGCGCCACTGCTATCAGCGATGCAGCAACCGACCAGTCCGAACGGGTGGACGAAATCTCGTCTGAGGTTGCGAACCTTTCGGCGACAGTCGAGGAAGTCGCCTCGACGGCCGACCAGGTCGAAAATGCGAGCGAACGGGCCGAAACCCTCGCAGAAGACGGGAAGGACGCCGCCGACACTGCCGCGGGAGTGATGACCGACATCGGCGACTCTGTCAGCGACGTTGCCAACGACGTCTCTTCGTTGCAGGAGCGTGTCGGACAGATTGATGCGTTCGTCGACGCAATCGACGACATTGCCGACCAGACGAACATGCTGGCGCTGAACGCGTCAATCGAGGCCGCTCGCGCCGGCGAGGCGGGCGATGGCTTCGGCGTCGTGGCGGACGAAATCAAGTCACTCGCTGAAGAGTCACAGACACACGCCAGTGACATTGAGACGATGGTCGACGACATCCAGACCGATACTGAAGAGACCGCAGCGAGTCTCGACGACACGACCGAACAGGTCAATCGAGGTATCGAGCAGGTCCAGGACGCGATGAACAACCTGACCGAAATCGTCGAGGCTGTTACCGAAACAGCGAACGGCATCGGTGAAGTTGCAGAGGCAACCGACGACCAAGCCGCAGCAGCCGAAGAAATCGCGTCGATGGTTGACGAAGTTGTCAACGGGACTGAGCGCGTCGCGGAAGAAATCGAAAGTCTGGCTGCCGCAAATCAAGAACAGGCGGCGATGGTCTCGGAAGTAGAAGCGTCAGTCACCCGCCTGTCCGGCGACCGCTCAACGACAGACGGTGGACAAGACACTGTCTCTCGGACCGACAACGGCGAGGGTACGATTCCGGAGGCGGACCTTCCCGACGACATCCCAGAGTTCGTCGTCGACATGCTCTCCGAGGAGCAACTGCAAGAGGTCGCCAACGGAAACCTCGATCCGACAGACCTGCAGTAACGAACAGCAATGCCAGGAGACCCCGACGCCGACGGCAGCCAACACACGCATACTACCGTCTCTCCAACGGTGATGTACTGAATGGCTACCCACTGGGAGCGTACGATGGATATCCGGGAGTGTATCGAGTTCATCAGATACACCGAAAAGGAACTCTGCCTGTTCAACGTCGACCCGACTGACCCGTTACGGGCGGACCTCGAAGCCTACTTCGAGACACAGAACGTGCGAATCACCGAGCGTCGAACGGCTTCGGGTGCTCCCAGAGATATCGCAGTGCTCAGCAACACAGCAGAGCCACTCGCGGTGCTCGATATCTCGACGCTGAGGGCATTACTCGACGCTGTTCCGATGGCCGCTGACGACGTTGGCATTGCAGATAAAGAGTACGAGCGTGTCCTCGGCCCGCTCAAAGAAACCACGTTCACGTCGTACGACTCCAAGCAGTTGCTCTATGCTTCGCGAGAAATCGAGGACCGGGCACGACGAGTTGGCTGTGGCACAGTTCATACCGGGTTCCAGCGGTGTTCGGTCATGGCAGACCAGCGGCAGGTCTACACGGACCTCGCCCGCCGAGGTGTCGACGTGCACGCCTACGGTATCCCGGACACCGACCCACCGGATTTCGGCTCCGGGCATGTCCACCCAATCCAGACTGACGAAATCGCCACGACGTGGTTCGTCGTCTTCGACGGCGGCGGCACCGACACCCAGAAGAGCGCCTTACTCGCCGAAGAGCGCGGCGAGGACTCGTTCTATGGCGTCTGGACGTACGACCCGGCGTTCGTTGATTACGTCCTCGACTATCTGACCCGGACGTACGCGCTGTCTGTCGGCGACGCAAGTTTCGAAAACTAACATACTTCGGGTAAAAGTACATAAAACTCAGAAATTCTCGTTTTTGTTCGGAAATATGCGATTATTTTGCCCAGCCACGCCATTCTCACACTTTAGATTTTGTAGCACTCCTATTTATAATTAGATAACTAACTAAGAGGTAGCATGCCAGACCAGAATCAGCACGCTACGGGTGACGACGGAGAGAACGCAAGTCGTCGGTTTGGCGACACTGATCCTGTCGAGTGGCGCGATATCTTCGATGCAGACGGACTCGAAGCAGACAGCGGTGGTGACGGAGGCGGGCGCGACAATCCCGAGGAGGGCGACCTCGAAAGAGAACGCAACGCACAAACGAACGCGCTCGACGCAGTCAACCGGGCAAGTGAACTCTTCGTCGGTGGCTCTGATTCTCTCGATGAGTGTGTCCAGACGTTCGTCACTGAACTCCCACAGTGGTTTTCACAGCCAGCGACCACCGAGGCCATGATTCGAGTTGGGGACCACGAGGTTGGGACCGCTGACTTCCGCCAGCGTTCCAGACCCCTGACAGCGGCGGCGTCGACACGTACCGGGACGTCAGTCTCGATGACAGTCGTCGACACGAGTGACCGACCTGACACGGGCGCGACGTGGCTCGGCCCCGAACGAAAACTGGTCGAGACAGTTGTCTCGGTTATTACAGACGCGGTCGACCAGTGGGAACTCGACAGTCTGAAGCGTCTCTCCGACGGTATCGTGGCACTCGATAGCGACCTCTGTTACACGTACGTCAACCCAGAAGCTGAGCAGATTCTGGCCCGTGAGAGCGAGGAACTCCGCGGCGAGTGCATTTGGGATGTCTGCCCTGCGGCAACTGACACGCTCTTCCAGAGAAAAGTCGAGCGAGCACTCGAGACCCAATCCTCGACATCGATGGATGGGCATTACACGCAGGCGGGACGGTGGATCGAGGCCAGAATCTACCCGAGTGGTGACGGCCTTATCATCGCGTTTACCGATATTACCGACTCGAAGGTCGTCGAGCGAGACATTGAGCGTATCCTCGAAACCGTGCCACTCGGAATCGTCCTCTTAGACGAGACCGGAACTATCACCCGTGCGAACGCACGCGGCGAAGCGTTGCTTGGGCTGTCCAGGAGTCGTATGGATGGCGTGGCGTACGATGACCCTGACTGGGATATCTGGGACGAGTCGGGCGCTCCCATCCCGCCGGAGGAGCATCCAGTCACCCACGTACTCACGACCGGAGAGGCTGTGCAGGGGTTCATTCACGGTATCACGCTCCCGGACGGCACAGACCGGTGGCTGTCGAGCAACGTAGCCCCGATCAAAAGCGGTGATGGCTCCATCGAGCAGCTCGTTGTTGCGCTCGAAGATATTACCACACTCAAGCGCACCGAGGGACTGACAGACGTGTTCCAAGCCGTCAATGAAACGCTCAACTGTGCGACAGAGCGTCGAAACGCTGAGCAGGCTATCTGCGAGTTACTGGTCGAGACGCCGGAGTACCAGTACGCCCGGATTAGCGAACGTGTTCCCGGGACAGACCTGACCGAATCGTACAGTAAACAACAGCCAGCCACCGTCTCGTGTGACGCAGGAACTGCGCTGCAGGGAGACGCAGCGGCGGAACTCGCCCCGGCACGCGCCGCCATCGAATCCGGCACGGTACAGGCTGTGAGGAGTGAACAGACCGATTCGGGGTTCACGTCGTGGCGCGAATACGTACTCGCACACGGGTTCCAGGGTGGTGCCATTGTTCCAATCGAGCATCGGGACCGTGTATACGGACTTCTCGTGCTCTACGCCGACCGGACGGACTCGTTTGGCGGCCACGAGCAGACTCTCCTGCAAACGCTGGGCGACAGGATTGGACAGGTCTTTCACACGCTCGAGGCCGACCAGCTTATCCACGCGAACGAGGTGGTCGAACTCACATTCCAGAGCACCGACGCTGACTCGTTTTTCATCGCTGCCTCCGAGAGACTCGGCTGTACTATCGATATCAAGGAGACGATTCGGACGTCAGACGAGACCGCTGTTCACTACGCGTCGGTGGAAGAGACCTCACTGGCGTCGCTCGCCGAAGTGGTCGAAGATAGGGACCACGCCAGCAGGATGCGACACATCCGTGAGACGCAGACCCCACTTGGCGGGGACGTCGAACTCGAACTGCGCCAGCAATCTCTCGCACAGACGCTCGTCACGATGGGTGCAGTTGTGAACACAGACAGGGTAACTGATGGGCAGGCAGAAGTTGTCTGTGAGGTTCCCCTGGGTCACGACATCGAGTCGCTGGTGACCCGACTCACCGAGTTGTTTCCCGAAACGACGCTGGTCGCAAAACGAAGCCGCGACCGGCCCCAGAACTCGGAGGCGAAATCCGCTAGGCAGGTGCTGGACGATGTGTTCGATGACGAGCTTACAGACCGCCAACAGCAGATTCTCCGGGCCGCCGTATACGGTGGGTACTTCGAGTCACCGCGACGAAGCACGGCGACCGAGATTGCAGCGGCGCTCTCACTCACCCAGTCGACGTTCTCCTATCATCTTCGCAACGCACAACAAACACTCTTCGGGCACCTGCTTGAGCGATTCCAGGAGTAGTACCCCCGTACTGTGTTGAACCACACGCCGAGTGGTCAACATATCTAGTCGTCCGCTGTGTCTCACCGCTTCTGGTCGGTCAGCATTATACCGGTACCACTCCCTGACAGAGCGCTTCAGAGCGTCGTGTCAGGCTCGAAGCCTCATCGCTCGCCCAGCGCAGCGCCAATACAAATCCATATTGTGGTCAGGCACAGATTCACACTATGGACGAGGTTGCCGGAACGATTCTCACTGGTGAAGAGTTCGAGCCCACTCGCGGGCGTGTCGTTATCGACGACGGGCAAATCGAGGCTATCGAGGAGACGACCACAGATTCACAACAAATTGTTCTCCCAGCGTTCGTCAACGCACACACACATCTCGGCGACTCCGTGGCGAAAGAGGCGGCGGTCGGCATGGGACTGGAAGAAGCCGTCGTCCCGCCGAACAGCCGAAAACATCGCCGGCTGGCGGCGGCCGACCGGGAGGAACTCGTGACTGCCATGCGCCGAACGCTGCAGTTCATGCACCAGACCGGCACCATCTCGGCGCTGGATTTCCGGGAGTTCGGCGTCGACGGGGCGACGGCACTCCGTGAGGCCAGCAACGGCCTGGCTATCGACCCGTTCATCCTTGGCAGTGACGAGATTGCTGTGCTGGATGTCGCCGATGGGTTCGGGGCCAGCGGAGCCAACGACGACGACTTCACCGAGGAACGCGCGGCGGCCCGCAAGCACGGGAAACCCTTCGCGATTCACGCCGGTGAGCCGAATCCGAGCGATATCCACCCCGCCCTAGACCTCGACCCGGCGTGGCTGGTCCACATGGTCCACGCCCAGCAGGACCATCTCGACCGTGTCACCGAACAGTCGGTCCCGATTGTGGTCTGCCCGCGAGCGAACAACGTGCTTGATGTCGGGAAGGCAAATATCCGACAACTTCTGGACCACACGACTGTCGCCCTCGGCACCGATAACGTCATGCTCAACCAGCCGTCGATGTTCCGGGAGATGGAGTACACCGCCAAACACTTCGACGTGACTGACCACGAAGTGTTGCGGATGGCGACGACTGCCGGTGCCGAAATTGCGGGACTCGACTGTGGAGTCATCGAACCGGGTCGACGCGCCGCTTTAGTCGTTCTCGACGGTGATTCGCACAATCTCACCGGGACAGAGAATCCAGTGTCGGCGGTCGTCCGACGGGCAACTGCACTGGATGTCGAGACTGTGCTGGGCTGAGTTATTTCCAGGGTGTCGTCATCATCTCTCTTTGATGATGTGCCCCGACTGCAATGTGGCAGTCACTGGTCGGCGTGGCAACGCAGGTCAGTACGTACCCGTCGTCTCGATGGCGTTGCTTGAGCGCTCGCTGCGGGCGGGTGAACGACAACTCGCCGTCGAGCAGTCGGCCCACGCAGGTTCCGCAGGCCCCGGTTTTACAGCCGTAGGGCAAGCCAAGCCCGTCGTCTTCGGCGGCGTCGAGTACTGTTTCGTCAGGGCCGACGGTCACTGTCTTTTCGCGGCCGTCACGCCAGACGAGCGTCACGTCGTGCATTACTGCCAGACGTCGCTCGTACAGTCGCCGTCGGGCCAGCGAATTTCGTGTGCGCGGGCTGGTCCTGGCTCGCAGTCTCCAAAGTCGACGAGAAAGTCCTCGTCGAGATTTAGTGTTCCCTTCCGCGGGTTCACATCGGCCTTGAGCATCACCGACCCGTTCTCGGCTATCTCCGGGAAGAACTGGTTGTCCCACGAGGAGAACAGCGAACTCGTCCAGTACAGTCGCTCGCCGTCGAGGCTCAACTGCAGCATCTGTGGGCCGGCAGCGAGGTCACGCCCCTGTACCGCCTGAATGTCGCCGAACAGTCCGCCGATGGAGATGGAGTCGGCCTTCCGTGGATTCGATGGGTCGGAGATGTCGTACATCCAGACCTCACCGTGAATCCAGTTCGACCCGAACAGGTAGCGGTCATCCATCGAAATCAGGATATCCGTCGTCAGCGCTGGAACGGGAATGTCCCAGTCCTCGTGTTCGCGGTCCTCGAACTCGATGACCGGTTCGGCGTAGTACTCGCCGTCATCTTCGGCGAAGTGGATGATATTCGAGGACAGCGCCGCCCCGACGAAGCCGTGCGTGCTCTCGGGAGTGTGCAGGAACCGCGCTTCCAGCGGAATCAGCCCGTCCTCACCGAGGTCGATGGTCTGTTCGACGGTGCCTGCTTCCCAGTCCCAGAAATGCAACTTCTGGCCGTACTTCCCGTTCTCGACATCTTCGAGGTCGAAGCCCGGATAGTAGGTTTTTGGCGCGGCCCACTCTGTCGAGAGCATCACGTTCTGGCGAGGCTGATACCAGTAATCGTAGTTCATCTCGATTTCGCCCGGTGGCTCCCACCGTCCCGTGACCTCGAAGTCGTCGTTCAGTTCGAGAAAGCCCCCCGGCAGGTCGCCGTCGGCGTCACCGAGCATCGAGATGAGAATCTCCCCGTCCGGGATGCAGTGGACGGTGTGTGGTGCCGAGAGGTCGTGCTCGAACACCTCCTCCGGTTCGATGACTTTGGTAATCTCCGGGTTCCGGCGGTCTTTCGTGTCGACGATGTGAATTCGCGAGGAGCGCTGGCCGGGGATGACCAGATGACGGCGCTCCAGCCCGTCCATGTGACAGGACGACGAACACGCGTTCCACCCGAAGTGATGCAGTTCGTCTCCCCGGTTTGGCATGTCGATTCGGTCGACGATTTCGCTGTAGGTGTCTGACTCTGGGTCGAGGTCGACGACTGCGAGAAAGTCCGACGCGTCGACGTCGGTACCGACGTACAGCCCCATCACGTAGGCGGTCATCTCCCGCTCTGACTCCTCGATTGCGGCCTGTGGCGTTGCATAGCCCGGCCCGTCGTGGCTGTGGTCGTCGTGTGCCTCGGTGTCCCCCTCCGGCGGTGATTGTGCGTCGCTCATGCAAATTAACTGACGTTGTCTCTTGTTGTCATATGACAGGTATGGGCAAAATTTGCGGTTATGTTACCGCTGTCTCGTGGTCAAGGGGCACGCTCAACCCAGCATGGCAGTTGTTGGAATCAGTCTTCGCTGTCGGTCAACTGCTCGTCCATGGCGCGCAGGTATTCCACTGCGACCGTATATTCTTCCTCGGCAAGCAGTTTCCGGACGCGCTCACAGCCGTGCAACAGTCGTGCCTTGCGCTCGCCGTCGGCGAGTTTGTTCGCTGCCACGGACTCGACGCTCCCGACGACCTGCCGGCAGGTGTCGATATCGTCGTCGTCGAGTGCGTCCTGCCCGGCCGCGAACAACTGGGTCAGTACTGTCTCGACATCCGTGGGTACGTCGTCGGACACACTACTACACAGGTGGGGTTTCCCAAAGCATTTTATGCTTGATTAGGTGTCTGCCCGCTTGGCCAACGCCGACAGCGTGCCCGCAGTCCGGAGGTCCGCAATCGTGCAGTACCACGCGCCGCGCAATCCTGTGCCGTCGTTCTCGACGGGGGAATCGAGTGGGATCAGCTCGCCGAACTCGAAGACGACGACCCGACGCTCCTCAGAGAAGGGGTCGATTGTCGCCTCCCAGTCTGCCTCGCTCATCGGCCCCGGTTCTCCCCGGTCCTGAACGACGCGATTCTCGACGTGTGCGTAGTGGGTGATTGCCGAGACGGGTGCGGTCCGATAGAAGGCCATATACTCGAAGGATTTGCGCGTTCGCTCGTACGAGCGTGGTGCTGGGTAGAACCCACGCCGACAGCGCTCGAAGGTGTCCGGCTGGGTTGCGACTGCACAGACCGTCCCATCGCCGGGGGCGTCGTCCGCTGGCGTGTCATCGCTGAACCGGTCCAGATCCATATTTATTCACAGGTGTATGGTCGGAAGTAACCTTCGGCAACGCTGGCCCTGGGACGTGATATTTCACTCACCAGCTGTCGAGTGAGCCTCGCTCGACACCCAACGGCACAGTCTCGCTCTTTCGGGAACCCGCTCGCTGACGCCGCTTGTTTATTGTCAATTGTGTTTTATAAGAGCGTCTGTGTCACATTGTAATTACTGAAACTTCCTCGTGCACCAGTACATTGATGTAACTTGAGTTTCCACTGTGTTGGTGTATCAGACGTTCCGAGAGGACGCGAAACGGAGAATCACCTCAATGACTGACAACTCACACCAGCTGAACAACCGTATTGAAATTCCAGACACAAATCAGGCGCCGAGCGAGACCGATCCAGACCGCAACGGCAGCGAAACAGTGACCGAGGAACGAAAAAATACTGGAATATCCACTCCGTACAAGATACTGGGCGACATCGCAGACCCGAACGACGCTGTCGGTATCCTTGGACGAAACACGGCGAGTTCGGGGTTTTCCAGAGGCGTCGAGGGACGGATCGAGTCCTCCGAGGGAGCAGGAGTCCGAGGGATTGCGAGCGCCACGACAGGCCGCACCAAAGGCGTGTCAGGGTTCACGTCGTCCGGCGACGATGATGCGGCCGGCGTTTCGGGAACTGCTAGCGCGACGACGATTGCCGAGACATACGGCGTGAATGGAACGACGGTCGCTGATGCGGATGCCAGCGCGGGAACGTACCCCGCGGGAGTGAAAGGAAAAGCGACCGGAACTGGCGAAACGAGAGGAGTCTGGGGGGTCAGCAGGTCGACCGACGGTCGAGGTG
>JAQCNR010000309.1 GCA_028274925.1 Halovenus sp. | reverse complement strand
GTTGGGTGTGGAAAAAACGGATGATTTCTTGGTATGTAACAACAAGAAAGCCCCGGCTGGCTACGCTCCCGCGACTCGCTGCGCTCCAGTGGGTGCTTGCGTCGTCGGGGTTCGCGTAGCCTGCCGCCCCTTTCAGTCCCACCCGCGGTGGCCCGTGGCACAAGCCATAGGGTGGGGCTGAAAGGGGCGACTCTCTCGGCGAACCCCGACGACGCAAGCACGCGAAGCGCGCGCAGCGAGTCGCGGGAGTCGAGAGAGTCGGGGCTTTCTGGTTATTACCCATCAAGACACCATACCTTTCTACCACACCCAACACTCCTAGCGACAAACCGCACAATTTACTACGGCCACGACGCTGGTGTCCAGTATGAACATCTCCTACGATGACAGGCTCGAAGTGGTCGGACTCGCCACCGCGGCCTTCGTGGCGATTGTCGCGCTGGGCACGCTAATCGGCCAGCCTTGGGCAACCGCTGGAAGCACAAGCGCCGGTCTCGTCCAGACGGTCGGACTGCTCCTGTCGTTTCTTGTCGCCGCAGTAATCGTGCTCGTGACACAGGGATACGACCTCGCCGACCTGCGCGCAATGCGCGAGTAATTACCGCTCGTCGTCGATTGGCAGTTCCGGTTCGTAGCCGACAGCCTCGATTACTGCGTCCAGTACGTGCTGCACGTTCTCGCCGGTTTCGAGACTCATCGAATAGTCAGCTTCAGCCGGGGCGTCGCCCTCGAAGCGGTCGCGCTTGTTCGCGACTGTCACGACCGGAACGTCGAATCGCTCGAGAATATCTGCTCGCAACTGGAGTTGTGTCTCGAGTGGGTAGCCGCTGTCGCCGGAGGGGTCGAGCACGACCAGCACCGCGTCGGCGGCGTGTTCGAGCGCGCTGACGGCCTGTGACTCGGAGGGGTTGCGCTGCTCTGCTGGGCGGTCCAGCAGGCCGGGGGTGTCCACAATCTGGTATGTGATGTGATTCGCTTCGACGTGGCCAATCTGAATCTCTGTCGTCGTGAACGGGTAGGCGGCTTCCTCGTTGGTCGCTCGGGTCACGTCGTTGACGAACGATGACTTGCCGACGTTCGGCGAGCCAGCGACGACAATCGTCGGGTCGTCGGGGCGGATGTCGGGAAGATTGCGGAGTTGCTCGCGGGCGTCGGCAACGGCCAGCAGGTCGTCCTCGATTTCCTCGACGACGTCGGCAATACGGGCGAAGGCCTGTTTGCGGAACTTCCGGGCCGTTTCGAGGTCACCCGAGAGTCGCGGTTCGTACTCGTATCTGATCTCGGTCGTCTTGTTGGCTGCCCAACTCAGTTCGTTGAGATGCTGGCGCAGGTCGTCCGCGCCGACGATAGCGTCTGCGAGTTCGTAATAGAACGGGTCGAGACGGTCAAAATCGGGCCAGTCGCCCACGACATTTTGCAGGTTGTCAGAGACGATGTTCGCTGCCGTCAGCAGCATCGACTGCTGGGCGTCGGTACCGCGTTTGGCCCGACCCGAGCGAGACGCCCGCGAAAACGCCTTGTCCAGAAGCTCCTCGCTCCGGGGCGTCGTCGGTAACTGCTCGAATGGATGGCTCATTGTCCGTTACTACCGGATGGGTACTGAAAAGGCCGTCTGTTCGCCAAAGCGGTCCTGCGCGGCCGCCAGAGCCGCCGGCACTCGACCCCGCTGTGTTGACGTATTCTAACACGTTAGTTGCTGTTCGCTAATATCGTACTAACTAGTTATGAATAGCGTTACTATACACGGAGAGGGTATATAGAAACAAGATGACAACCGCCCAAGACGCAACTGTCCTCATTGTCGACGACGAGCAACCGCTACTTGACTCCTACGCAGCGATGCTCGGGATGCACTACGACGTAGATACCGCCGCGTCTGGCGGCGAGGCGCTACAGGCAGTCGGCGACGAAACCGACGTAGTGTTGCTTGACCGTCGACTTCCGGAGTGGACCGGGACAGAGATTCTGGCGGAGATTCGCGAGCGCGGATTGGACTGTCAGGTGCTGTTCTGTTCTGCGGTCGTTCCAGACGTCGATATTCTCTCTGTCGAACCCGATGGCTACCTCCACAAACCCGTTGGCATCGACGAACTGACCGACGCTATCGAGACACAACTGGAGATGGCCGAGAAACCGGAAGCGGTCCGGAAATACGAGCGCCTCGACCTACTCAAGGAAATTCTGCAGGAGACGCAGTCACGCGCCCGACTCTCGACTGCCGACGAATATCAGCAGTTGCTCGACACACTCGAACAGCGTGGGCAGACTGTCGGACAGCGCCGAGACAACGCGCCCACCGCGTAGCTATCGCCGGTCTGCGAGTTCTTCCTGTAACTCTTCGAGACTCATGTCGTGCATCGAGAGCACCACCAGCAGGTGATAGACGATGTCGGCGGCCTCGTGGGCCATCTCGTCGGTGTCGTCGTCTTTCGCGGCGAGAATGAACTCCGTCGCCTCCTCACCCAGTTTCTCTAGCGCCCGGTTCTGGCCTTTCTCGTGGGTAAACAGCGAGGCCGTGTAGGAATCTTCTGGCAGGTTTTCCTTGCGGTCTTCGATTACCTCGAACAGTTCCTCGAGAATCTCGTCGGGAGTCCCCTCGGTCATACCGGTTGCTGGCCGGCAACAGTCTTCAGCGCGTCGGTCCCGACTCAGGCGTCGGCCACCACTGACTCGAAAAAGGCCAGGTCGTGCAGCCGGGAGTCGTCGGTCAGTTCTGGGTGAAACGAGAGGCCGATAACCGAGCCCTGTCTGACCGCGACCGGGTCGTCGTCCCACGACGCCAGCACCTCGACGTCCTCGCCAACCTCGTCGATAACTGGCGCGCGGATGAACACCGCCGGGAACGGGTCGTCGAGCCCAGTCACCGGCAGCGGTGCCTCGAAACTGTCTCGTTGGCGACCGAAGGCGTTTCGCTTGACAGTCACATCCAGCAGGTCCAGCGTGTCGACGCGGTCGTCGTTGGCGTCGGTACTGACGAGAATCAACCCGGCGCAGGTAGCGAGGATAGGCTTGCCAGCCTCGGCGTGCGCCTGAATCTCTTCGGCGATTCCCTCGCGGTGGACCAGCCGCGAGATGGTTGTGGACTCTCCGCCGGGGAGAAGGAGCACGTCACACTCAGGGACCTCGCCGGCGTGGCGAATCTCGACAACCTCCGCTGTCTCGCCGTGTGCCTCGGCAGCCTGCCGGATTGCCGCGGCGTGTTCGCTCACGTCTCCCTGCACTGCGACGACGCCCGCTCGAACCGTCATAGCTCCCCGTAAGTGACCGACGAGAAAAAGAATCTCGGTCTTCGCGCCAGCGTGGACGGTCGTCAGGGTTAACACGGTTCGGTGGATAAGACCCTGTATGAGCACGACCGACAACACCCCCCAGCAATCCAGTATCTCGGTCAGCGAAACCGCTGCCGAGGAGGCAATCGCGCTGCTCGAACGCGAAGATATGGATACCGACGTGTCCGGCCTTCGGCTGTACGTCCAGCAGGGCGGCTGTGCCGGACTCTCGTACGGGATGCGCTTCGACAACGAACCCGAAGAAGACGACACCATCTACGAACACCACGGTCTGCGCGTGTTCGTCGACCCCTCCAGCATGAACTACATCGAAGGCTCGAAACTCGATTACGAGGGTGGGTTGCAGGGCGAAGGATTCCACGTCGAAAATCCAAACGTCGTCAGTGAATGTGGCTGTGGCGAGAGTTTCCGAACCTAATCTTCGAGTTCGAAGGCGACCTCCACTTCTGCTTGATACTCCCGGCCGTCGACACTCGCAATCTCGACACCCATCTCCTCGACTTCGACCCAGTGAACCTTATCGAGCGTGTCGTGCGCCCGGTCGATTGCATTGTCGACAGCGTGGTCGAACGATTCTGAACTCGATCCGATCAGTGTGACTTTCTTGAATACCATTAGTAGGTGTGTCGGTAGTTCTGAACACCGTTTGTACAGCATCGTTTACCCCCCGATTCGACTGTGTCGTATGACACACTCTAGCAATTGAAAGCGCGTTCACATAAAACACGACCCAAATATTCAGCGTACTTCGGGGGAGATGAATCAGCGAACTCAGTCGAACTGCTCGCGCAGCGCCACCTTGTCCACCTTCCGGGTCGACGTCCGGGGCACCTCGTCGACGAACTCGACACGACGAGGAATCTTGTAGCCCGCCAGTCGCTCCCGGCAGAAGTCCGTAACGTCCTCTTCGGTAAGGTCGCCATTCGGGAGAATAACCGCAGTGACGAGTTCACCGAGTCGGTCGTCGGGCGTCCCGAAGACAGCCGCCTCGGCGACGCCGTCCATCTCGTAGAGCACGTCCTCGATTTCGCGGGGATAGACGTTCTCGCCGCCGGTGATGAGCATATCGTCCATCCGGTCTTCGATGAAGAGGTGGCCGTCTTCGTCCATGCGACCGACATCACCAGAGCGGAGCCAGCGTTTGCCCTCGCGCTCGACGAACGCCCGCTCGTTCTCCTCGGGCAGACCGTACTACCCCGGCGTGACCGTGTCACCGTGCCACAGCAGTT
>JAQCNR010000303.1 GCA_028274925.1 Halovenus sp. | reverse complement strand
TGAGCAATTCGGGACGCTCTACGAGCGGATTACCGACGCCACCGGTGGCTTCGAACTCGATCGGTTGCCGCCAGACGCCGACGCCTACTCAGCCGTCTGGAGTCTCCATCCCCGCTTCGAGATTGACGAAGAACAGGAGGTCATCATCGAACGCGAGGGGCCAACCTCTTCACAGCTCGTCAAGACGGATCCCGAGGAATCCGTGGCAGACGCTGATCGAACGGAACCCGATTTGGCCGTCTATGCCGATTCCCTCCTGTTGGTCGACGCGCTAGAACGCCACGACGTAGAATATCTGGAGGGACTGGAAACCGACGCCCTCGTGAACATCTACACCCTGCTCTCGGATGTCCAGCGTAACGCGAACGAACTCCGACAGGAGGTGCGATCAGTGCTCCTGGATCGCCTGCATCACGATCAGCCCGTCGCCGGGCAGTACGGCTCCGTCCAGCGAACGTCGCGGCGGAATCGCTCGCTCAAAGACGACGATGAGGTGTTGGAGGTACTGGAGGCCGCAGGCATCGAGCGCGAACGAGTGACCAGCGTCGACAGCAGCAAAGTCGACGAGGCACTGGACGTAGTCGAAGTGGCCGAATCCGAGGTCTACGATATCGAGGAAAGCGAGTACGTCCGGAAGGCAGAGGTCCACGACGAGCAGAAAGAAACTCGCTTGCAGGGGCTGAAGGATCAACTCGCCGCTGCTGAGGGTGAGGAAGCCGAAGCACTCCAACAGGAGATCGAAGAGCTGGAAGACCGTATTGAAGAACTCACCGAGTTCAACTCCGGCCGCTCGTTCCATACGCAGTCAAACGCCGATCCATAGCAGCTCCGACAGACATCCATCCCCACGCTTGCGGGAGATTAAACGGTCACCAATGTTTTTGAGAGTGCTCGACAAGAACTCACACGATACTGATCTTCGGGTTCCTGGCCGCTGTGTTTTCTCGAACTGCTCGCACAGAGCCGGGCAGTCCCTACGAGTGTCGCCACTGTGGGCAGCGATTCAGGGTTCAGCATCACTCCTGTCCCGACTGCGAGAGCTACAGCGTCGAACGCGTCGTTTGGCCAATAGCCAGCGACTAACAGTGCTGGGTTCAGACATCCACCTTTGCTGACAGAATCGCTATCACTTTAGGCCGCCTGCTCGACGATACGAGTAGGCAATGTTCGAGTTGACCGGGTTTCAGCGTGATCTGTTGTACTGTATCGCCGGGGCAGAGGAACCCTACGGGCTCGGTATCAAGGCCGAGCTGGAAGCCTACGGCGACACAGAAGTCAACCACGGGCGGCTGTATCCCAATCTGGATACGCTTATCGACAAGGGATATGTGACGAAAAGCCAGCTCGACGACCGCACGAATCGCTACGAATTGACCGATGCCGGCCGAGAAGTGCTCGCTGAGCGGCGAGAGTGGGAAGCTGAGAAACTCTCCGGAGTATTAGATAGCTGAATCCGGAGTCCTACTCGGAGACAGACTTCGAATTTCACTGTCTCACCGTCTGTACTGCACATCGTTCAATCTACGCTACGATTTCAACACGAAAACGAGCTATGTTCTCTGTAGACTGCTCTATAAACGGTCGTTACTTCGAGTTTAAGGAAGTGCGGCCGACCGGCAAGGCGTCCCACATTCCGGCCACAAGGCTGGACAACGGGTGTTAACATAATCTCCGTCGGCAACGCGCCGCGACGGGCTCTGGTGGCTACCCCGATACACCGACGGTATCCGACGGCGAGTGCCGGTACTGCGGGGCGTCAGTCCCAGACAGCCAGACGAAATGTCGGTCCTGTCCCACTAACCATCTCGGTGGTGACGCCTCTAGCACAGCCGAGTCAGCGGCGACGACGATCCTCAACATTGTCCACCTGGTCGTCGAGTCGAGAGACTCGACACTTACGGTCTTAACCGGACACCAGGGAGAGGAATCTATTTGCCGTTCCTCTTGGCATGTAGACTTCATAGAGGTAGAAGTCCAAACGTGACTGAAAATGACTACAACACCCGCTTCCGCGAATACATCACATTCGGTTTGGGCATCCACTACC
>JAQCNR010000290.1 GCA_028274925.1 Halovenus sp. | reverse complement strand
GGTAGTTGGCAGTCACGAGTGATAACGATTGGTGCTTCGTGCCGGTTGCCTCACACGTGAGAGGGATGTTTTTGTGGCTGCTGGCCGAAGTTTGTCCCAGCGCGTAGTGTATGAGAAATTCGTTCGCTCGCACGGTTATGGTTCTCGTTGGGGTTGCGACGCTGCTGGTCTACACAGGGATTGCCCTCGCTGGCTTCCAACTGTTGCAGTACCTCGCCGCGAACCAGCCGAACCCGCTCGTCTTGCTCGGGACGTTCGCAGTCGTGGCCGTGCTTGGCGCGTACGTCGCCTATCGACGGGGCGTGGTTCGCCTCGCGTCCAGCCTGAACGCGACAGAACTTCCCAGAGACCGCGCTCCAGCAGTCTACAAGCGACTGCACGGGCTCTGTGCGCAGATGTCGGTCGAACAGCCGCCAATTCTCCTGACTGACCTTGACTCTCCCAACGCCCTGTCGGTCGGCGGGCCGCGCCGCGGCGCAATCATTCTCGACCGAAGACTGCTCAGTATGCTCACAATCGAGGAGTTAGAGGGCATTCTCGCCCACGAACTGGCACACATGGAGCAGTACGATACCTTCCTCAACACGCTCGCGATTACCGTCACTCGCCTTCTCGTCGGGATTGTCTATCTGTTCTTGCTCCCAATTTTGCTCGTGCTCGTTGGCATCGACCGCGCGACGGACTGGATTGCCGGCGAGCCCCAGCGGCGAAGTATTGGGCTCGCTGACCTCTTCCAGTACGGCATCAGTCTCGTCCTCGTCAGTGTGTTGAGCGTGTTCACGCTCCTGTTTCTGGCACACTCGCGCCGACAGGAGTACCGCGCTGACCAGCGCGCCATCTCGGTGACGAACGACCCCCGAGCGCTTGCCCGCGCACTCTCGAAAATTCACCGCGCAACTGAGCGCAACCGCGGCCTCACCTCGCTGTTGTACACTCACGACAACCAGCACCGACAGCGTCACCCACTGTTTTCGACACATCCGCCGCTCGAAGACCGAATCGAGCGACTCCTCGCGGAACAACAGGAGCCGCCAGCCCAGCCGCCACGTCAGCCACGACGCTGACCGAGTGGTCTATACCGCGGGAGGCCGAGTCCGGCAGTATGGACCTGCTGGGACGGCTCTCTGAATCGACCCGAGTCGGGGTGTTCGTCGACGGCCCGAACGTGCTCCGCGACGAGTTTGACGTCGACCTCGATGACTTGCGCGAACTCGGCACCGAAGAAGGAACGGTCGCCGCGGCGCGATTGTATCTCGACGAACACGCCACGCCGTCGCTCATCCAGGCGGGCGAAGCGCGGGGATTCGACGTGATTACGACCAGTGGAGATGTCGACGTCCGGTTGGCTGTCGACGCGACGGCCGCGGCAGTCGAGGGGTCGGTCGATGTAGTTGTCGTCGTCTCTCGTGACACGGATTTCAAGCCGGTGTTGGAGCGGGCCGCCCGGGAGGGCGTGCGGACCGTCGCCGTCGCACCGGGAGAGTACGGCCGTTCGGACGCGTTGCGAAACACCGCCCACCGCTCGGTCACGCTCTGAAGGCGAACGGCTTTTTGAGTCCCGACGCGGACGAACGCGTATGAACACGGACCTCGACACGCCAGTTCTCGATAACCACCTACATCTCGACCCAGTCAACGGTGAGGGTGCAGACCACGCCGAGGACTTCGCCAACGCCGGTGGAACGCACCTGCTCGTGCTCAACAAACCCTCGTGGTATCTCGTCGACGAGGTTGCTGGACCCGAGGCGTTCCGAGAAACCTTCGA
>JAQCNR010000289.1 GCA_028274925.1 Halovenus sp. | reverse complement strand
GTCGTCGACAACGAGACAATCTCCTCGGCAGGGTTCATCACCTCTCGAACTGAGAGCGTCCCGATATCGAGCGCACTGAGCACCTCGTCACGGCGTTCCTCCGGAATCTCACCTTCGTCCAGCAGCGAGTCGATTCGGTTGCGCAACTGTGCGCGTGACTCCATCGCTTCCTGTTCGGTTTCGAGCCACGCACCGGTCATCTCGACGCCGAAGAATTTGAGCGTCCCTTTCGCAACCCAATCACCGAGCGTAATCAGCGGTGAGATGAGCCAGTGAAACCAGTACAGCGGCGCCGCGCCGTACCGACAAACCTGCCGAGAGCGCTCGACGCCGAGATACGTTGGCGTCTGCTCGCCGTGGGTGAGGTGGACGAGGTTGATGATCAGAAACGCAATCACCCCACCGGCCCCGACCGAGGCCAGCGTAGTGTTGGCAAATATCGGCTCGAACAGCGACGCCAACGCTGGCTCGGCAACAATCCCGACGGCGATGCTGGACGCCGTAATCCCAACCTGACAGGTCGTCAGATACACCTCCAGATTCTGTGTCATCTCCCACGCTCGCTCCAGTGACGGCCTGTCACCGATGAATTCCTCGCGGTCGTACTGCCGCGCTCGTGTCAGCGCGAATTCAATTGCGACGAAAAAGCCGTTCGTCAGAATAAGCACCACTCCGGCAACGAGCCGGAGAGTTACCTCGAACGTGTTCATTACCAGATACTACCAGTGTTCCATCGTAAATACCTCCGGGTCGACTCCCACGCTCCGCAACTTCACTGGGCGGATAGTTATGATGCCAGCGGTCGAATGAGCTGATATGCCCTCTCTGTCCCGGCGCAGCCTTCTCTGTACTGGTAGTGCGGTGCTCGGAATAGCGGGTTGTCTGGGCCAAGGGAGCGACCCCGAAGAGAGCGCGAACCTCTCGACTGACGAGGACACTGAACTGGACTTGCGGGAGGCCAACGTTGTCGACGTTACGTTCGAGGCTGACGCCCAGAACTACACCTTCGACGTAACGCTGCACCACGACGACGACGGCGAGGACGGCTACGCGAACTGGTGGCAGGTCGAGGGACTCGACGGTGAACAACTCGGCCGCCGCGAACTCCTGCATCCACACAGCCAACAGCCGTTCACGCGCTCGGCGACGATTCCGATTCCAGACACTCTCTCCTGTGCTGTCGTTCGGGGCCACGACCAGACCCACGGCTACGGCGGCAGAGCGGCGGTTGTCTCACTCGATTCGGAAGAACTCGAACTTGTCGACCAGGGGCCTGAGCGCCAGTCAATCGCCTGTCCCTGAGTTACTCGTCGCCGAGTCGCTTCGAGAGTCGGTCGAAGCGGTCCTCTGCGCGCTCGCGACGTTTTTCCTCTTCGTCCGGTCGGCCCTCGATAGTCCCGACTGCCCCCTCGGACATCGTGACCGCGAGGACAGCACCTTCGTGTGCTGTCTCGTCCGGGAGTTCGGCCACGTCGATATCCAGTCCGTCTGGGGAGTTCTCGCCGTCGAATACTAGCACGGCTATTCCCTCCTCGATTCGGTCGATTACCGCGGTGTGTGTTTCGGTCATGGTGCGGGTGCTGACGGCGCGACCGAAATCTGTTCGGTCGTGTCCTCGATTGGTTTCAATTCGAGCAGTTCGCTGGCGTCGGTCGGTTGGTCGCGTTCGGCTTCGACACTCACGCGCTGTCCGTCAGTTGTGACGACAACGTTGCCGTGTGCGCCGGTCCAGTACGTCTCGATACCGTGCTCGCCGAACCGCTCGAGCGTCTCGTCGTGGGGATGGCCGAACCGACTGTCTCCGGCGCTGGAGATGACTGCCACCGATGGCTCGACTGTGCTGAGAAATTCCTCAGTTGAGGAAGTCGAGGAGCCGTGGTGACCGGCCTGGTAGATGTCGGCCTCCAGTTCGTCGCCGTACTCCTCGACCAGCGTGGATTCGACTCCGGATTCGACGTCACCCGTCGTCAGATATGTGTTCTCCCCGAACGAAACCGAGAGGACGATACTGTAGTCGTTCAAGTTATCTGGTGCAGACGACCCGGGATGGAGAACTTTCGCCTCGATTGGCCCCTCGGTTGGCAGCGTGTCACCGCGCGTGACCTCGAACAGTTCGACGTCGTGGCGCTTGACGGCGTCGAGATACTCGTCGTAGGTGTTGGTCGTGGTCGTCGCGCCGGGGTCGTAAACCGCGCCAATACCGTCACGTTCGGTCTCGTAGGTGTCGATCACCGCCTCGTGGCCGCCGATGTGGTCGGCGTGTGGGTGTGTCGTGACGAGATGGTCGATGCGGTCGACTCCCTGCTCGTCGAGGTACGCGAGTACCTCCTCCCCGTCGGCACGGTAGTCCCCAGTGTCGATTAGTATTGTCTCTCCTTCGGGACCGATTAGTAGGGTCGCGTCTGCCTGTCCAACGTCGATGTGGTGAATCTCTAGTTCGCCATCCGGCGACTGTGGTCCGTCGGTGGTGACGGGCGTCGTACAGCCTGCGAGGACGAGCGTCCCGGCGAGGATAACAACGAGTACCCGGCGCATACACACTGCTAGCGCCAAACTGGAATGACGTTTGCGGCTAGGGCCACCATCAAAAGAGCCAATGCCCCTGCGGTCTAATATCAGCCAATGCAACACAGGGCTCGGGGTCGCTCGCGGCAGTATCCTGACGACGGTTCTGTCACGTGTCCGGAGCGCGCTCGACGGGGTGAGTGGTGATGAGCCAGACCGTCCACAGCGCGGACGAGGCCCGCCACCAACTGTACGAGATAATGAAACGCGACGCCTCCTTCGAGCAGAAGGCCACGGAGGCACTGGAACTGGGGCGAGCCTACCTCAACGTCGACAGCGGCTTTCTCACCCGGATCGACGCCGAGGCTGACCACTGGGAGACTGTCGTCAGCACCGACGGCACCGACGGGGTTGTTCCGCCAGGAATGAAGACCAACCTCAGCGGGACGTACTGCCGGTACACCCTTGAGCGGGATTCACCGCTGGCGCTGCACGACATTCCAGACCAAGACACTGCCATCGAGCCAGACGATTTCGACTGCTATCACGGAACGACGCTGACGGTCAACGGCGAACCCTACGGAACGGTCTGCTTCGTCGCTCTTGAGGCTCGCAGCGACCCGTTCTCGGAAGCCGAGACGATGTTCGCCGAACTCGTCTCTCGGTTGCTCGAACACGAACTCGAACACGAACGCCAGCGCGAGCAACTGAGCCGCCAGACGAGTCTGGTCAACGTCCTCGACCGTGTGCTGCGTCACAACATCCGCAACGAACTGACGATTATTCGTGCGAACGCTCGCCTTCACGGCGAAAAACACGAGGACTGTAACGAGTGTGAACAGATCGTCACGGCTGCCGACGAACTGATCGATATGAGCGAGACGGCCCGCCAACTCGGCAAGGCAATCAACGCCGACCTCGACCGCCGACCACTCGACCTCGCGACCGTTGTCAGGTCGGTCGTCGAGCAGGCCCGGGAGATGTATCCCGACCTCACAATCGACGTCGATATCCCCGACCGTCTCGTCGTCGTGGCCTATCCAAGCGTCGAGACAGCCCTGTGGGAACTACTCGAGAACGTCGGCGAACACGCCGGTGAGCGGCCACACGCGACAATCAGCCTCAGCGAATCCGACGACCGTGTCCACCTCGAAGTTGCTGACGACGGGCCGGGACTGCCCGACAGCGAGCAAGACGTGTTACAGGCCGGGACAGAGACCCAACTCGCCCACGGCAGCGGACTGGGGCTGTGGTCGGTCTACTGGGTTGCGCTCAACCACCGCGGCGAACTGCATCTGGATACCACCGACGGCACCCGTGTCACCCTCTCGTTGCCACACCAGACCGCAGACGAGACCATCGCCTCGCACTCGGACCCACAGGTCGAACGCGCCGGCGAGCGCTACGAAACTGCCTTCGAGCGTGCGCCGACTGGCCTCGTCGTTCTCGCCGAGAGCGGGGAAGTGTTCGAAGCCAACGCCCACGCCAAGCGCCTCCTCGACTGTGGCGGCGAATCCGAGCGTGGTCTCCCGGTCAGTACGCTCGTCGACGCCGCCACTGGGCCGCTGGCCGACGACGCGCTCTCGGCGGGACAGGGCCAGGTTGAACGGGCCGAACAGACACTCAGCTACCGGCTGGCAACCGACGTCGGCGCCGACCAGCACCTGCTGGTTATCGAGGAACAATGACAGTCACACCGACAGTCCTCAGCGAGTACGACCGCTCTGCACTCGACCCTTCGACGACAGAGACGGCCACCTTCGGACTGGGCTGTTTCTGGGGGCCGGACGCCACCTTCGGCGCGCTGGACGATGTCGTCCGAACTCGGGTCGGCTACGCTGGCGGACACGAGACTGACCCGACCTACCGCGCGCTCGGCGACCACACCGAAGTTGTTCAGGTGGAGTTCGACCCCACACGAATCGAGTTCGGTGACGTGCTCGACGTCGCGCTTCGCGAGCACGACCTGCGCCACCAGACAGCCAAACGCCAGTACCAGAACATCCTGTTCACCGAGAACGACGACCAGCGCGAGACAATCGAGGCGGCCATCGAGGCAGGACCGTTCGACCGCGAACACGTCGAGACGCGAATCGAAGCGCTGGACGCGTTTTACCCGGCCGAGGACTACCACCAGAAGTACAACCTCCGGAGCCACGCCTCGCTACTCTCCCAGTTCGAGGAGGCGGGCTACGACGACACCGATATCCGGGAGTCGCCGGCCGCGGCGAAACTCAACGCCCACGTCACGGGCAAAGACGTCTCGCTCCCGTTCCTGAACGCTCGGAGTCGGTAGCACGGCGGCGACTTTTCCCATTTTTACTGCTGAATCGCCCAGGAGAGGGTGGGACTGAAAGGGTCGTTCACGGCGCGGAGCGCCGTGAGCTCGGGAGAGCGAAGCTCTCCCGGTGAGCGTGAGGGGGCTTTCTGGCTGTTCTCGGCAGCCGTGGGGCACCAAACTGGGAAACGAATACAACTCACCGATACGGACGGAAGCGCTTTTGCGTATCGACGGCAGACAGAGAGATAATGGGCGTCGAAGAGGAGATCGATGAGATCGAGCAAGAGATCCGCGAGACGCCGTACAACAAGTCGACCGAGGCCCACATCGGTCGACTGAAGGCCAAACTCGCGGAACTGAAAGAGAAACTCGAGCGCCAGCAGTCCTCCTCCGGCGGCGGTCCCGGTTACGCGGTCGAGAAACACGGCGACGCGACGGTCGCTCTGGTCGGGTTTCCGAGCGTCGGCAAATCGACGCTGCTCAACGCGCTGACCAACGCTGACAGCGAGACTGGCTCCTACGAGTTCACGACGCTCGACGTGAATCCGGGGATGTTGCAGTACCGCGGCGCGAACATCCAGATGCTCGACGTGCCGGGGATGATCGAAGGTGCCGCCAGCGGTCGCGGCGACGGGCAGGAAGTCCTCTCTGTCGTGCGGACTGCCGACCTTATCGTCTTCGTCCTCTCGGCGTTCGAGATACAGCAGTACGACCGTCTCAGTGAGGAACTGTACAAAAATGGCATCCGCGTCGACCAGGACCCACCGCGGCTCACCGTCCGGAAGAAAGCCAAAGACGGCATCTCGATCAACGCCACTGTCGACCTCGACCTCGACGAGCGAACGATTTCGGACATTCTCCGCGAACACGGCTACACGAACGCCGATGTGACCATCGGCGAGCAGGTCGACCTCGACCGTCTCATCGACGGTATCCGGGACAACCGGATCTATCTCCCCTCGCTGGTGACGGTCAACAAGGTCGACCTGATCGAACCCTCTTACGCCGAGACGGTCAACGAGAATCTCCGCGAGCGAGATATCGACCCCGACGACGCCGTCTTCATCAGCGCCGAGAAAGAGAAAGGACTCGACGCGCTTCGGGAGCGACTCTGGAACGAACTCGGGCTTATCCGGATTTATATGGACAAACCGGGCCGCGGCGTCGACTACGACGAGCCACTCATTCTCTTCGAGGGTGCGACCGTCGAGGACGCCTGCGAGAAACTCGGAGGGGAGTTCGAGGACCGCTTTCGGTTCGCCCGTGTCAGCGGGTCGAGCGCGAAACACGACGAACAGCAGGTTGGACGGGACCACGAACTCGCCGACGAGGACGTGCTCCGAATCCTGACGACGAACTAATCCGGGTCGTAGATTGCTTCACAGACCAAGCAGATAATCTGTCCGTCGCCGAGCACTTCGTACCGGTCGGTCCTGAAACCCAGCACTGTCCGCCCGGACCACACCGCGTCACAGCCCTCGGCAGGACAGCGGGCGGGAATCTCTCGACTCGATTCTTCTTCGGCGACGGATTCCAGCGTGTCGAGTTCCTCGCGTGCGTCGTCGAGTTCAGTTTCGAGATGAGCAAGATGCTCGCTCAGTTCTGCGTCGGGAGTCCTCTCCTCGATTCGCTTGCCTGATTGGTTCTCCCCGAAGAGGTCCGGCGAGACAGCCGGGTGGTTCTGGTACTGCTCTGGGACTGCGTTGCTGTCCTCGCTCTCGCTGGAATCGGTCTCCCAGACGCTCTCTTTCTCGCGTTCTGCCGCCCAGAATGCTGATTCGTCTCGTTCGGCGGGCTGTGCTGGCTCTGAACGGTCCGACCCGAGGGGCAAACCGTCACCGCGAATGACTGCCAGCGCGGCGAGTCCGAGCAAGAACACCGACAGCCCAACTAACGGAAGAAAGAGGACCAACTCGGACCATTCTCGGGGCAGTTCGGCGAGAGCAGTAGTCCCACCGAGCGGCCGGAGCGCGTACCGGAGTACGAATAGGCCAACAATGACCGCGCCGGCGAGTCGTCGCAGCGTCCCCATCGCTCTCTCGTAGTGTCTGGGCGGGTAAAGTCGGGGTGGTCTCTGGCGGAACTGTTGGGCTACACAAGTCACTCGAGCGGCATACGAGACGCCAGGCTGTGCGAACTCCCCAGTTACAGGACCGCTCCATCGGACCGTGTCTACGATTTTCTCTCAGGGGCGGCTCGGCGCTCCACCACGGACAACCGGGTCCGCCAGCACAGCTAGTGCTCGAAGGACTCAGTCAAAATATCGAAGATGTCCACGGCCCGGAACTCCTGATACCGCTCTTTGCCGGTTGTTTCCTCCAGAACACCAGCGCTCTCTAACTCCATCAACGCGTTTCGAGCAGTCTGGCGAGAGACATCCAATAGCTCTTGCACGTCGTTGGTCGTCACGTATGGCTGCTGGAACAACCGCATTGCCAGCCGATCAGTTGCCGTCTTCTCGTCTCCATAGCGCTGCTCGTACTCTCGACGAACGTCCCGCAATCGCTTGCTTCGCGTGACGGCATCGGCAGCCTGCTGGCGGATTCCCTCGACAAAAAAGCGTAGCCACGGCTCCCACGCTCCGTCCTCACTTACGGCTCGCATTTTCGTGACGTACTCGATTTTGTGCTCGTTGAAGTACGCACTCGGATAGAGGAAGGGCTTGGAGAGATAGCCCTGCTGGATTAGCTGGAGCGTAATAAGTACCCGTCCGAGTCGGCCGTTACCGTCCCCGAATGGATGAATTGTCTCGAACTGGTAGTGGACAATTCCGAGGTCGACAACATCGTGATACGGCCCGCCGCGGTCGATGTATCGCTCTAGGTTCTGCATCAACGGCCGAACCCTCTCCGGGCCGGGCGGAATAAAGGGCGACTTGTGCGGCTCCGGCGGTGGAATATGGACTGGCCTCGTTCGGAACGCTCCCAGTGTTTCTCCTTCGTCTCTGACACCGTTGAGGAGGTGCTCGTGGAGTTCTTTGAGCAACTCTAGGGGTATTTCTCCCGTTTCTGCCACTCGATCCGCTCCCTCTTGGATTGCCCGCTCGTAGTTGATCGCCTCCCTGATGTCTTTGGTTGTGCTTGAATCTCGACCGATATCCTCTTGGCGAAACATGTCCTCGAACTCGA
>JAQCNR010000270.1 GCA_028274925.1 Halovenus sp. | reverse complement strand
CAGGCCTCACATGCTTCGTCGGCAAGTGAAGATGCCATATATTTACATTCGTTGGACTACACTTTTATCTTCCTCTCACGAACACCAGTGCTCCTCCGTAGCGTACATGAGTTTACCGAGTAGTTGGCTCACAGCAGACGGCCTAAAATCAACAGTGACCGATTGCTGCATGGATTCTCTGTATTTTGCACAGCGTCTCAGATAAAGTCTTGATAATATTTGTTCTTCAGTTATCACTGCCTCACCTGTACTGAACGATTCAGGAGGCCAAATAATGGGTAGTCGAACTGTGTTACGAGAGCCTCTGAATATCCCCATCTTCTTACTGTCGGGCAGAATAGGTGGGGGCATGTTCGAGAAGTCGACCTGGATTCGACTCCCGCGAAGCGTGGTGGTGGGCCACGGTGTCCTCGGCCAGACGGCAGATGTGGTCGGAGATACCCATCTGCCCGGCCAGCCACTCATCGTGACCAGCCCAACTCCGCGGGACGTCGCAGGTGAGCAGGTGATCGACGCGCTGTCGAGTGTCGGTCCAGAACCCGAGACGATCATCGTCGAGGAGGCGAGTTTCGAGGCAATCGAAGCGGTGCTCGCGCGTGCGTCGCAAGTCGACCCCGGCTATCTTGTCGGACTCGGTGGCGGGAAAGCAATCGACATCGCGAAGATGGCCGCCGCGGACCGCGACCTTGGGTTCATCTCGATTCCGACAGCAGCGAGTCACGACGGTATCGTCTCCGGCCGCGGGTCGGTCCCAGACGGCGACACGAGACACAGCGTCGCCGCCGAACCGCCGCTTGCAGTCATCGCTGACACCGAAATCATCGCCGACGCACCGTGGCGACTCACGACCGCAGGCTGTGCGGATATCATCTCGAACTACACCGCAGTCCGTGACTGGCAACTTGCACACCGCCTCAAAAATGTCGAGTACTCTGAGTACGCGGGCGCACTCTCACAGATGACCGCCGAGATGCTCGTCGAGCAGTCGGATTCGATCAAGCGAGGACTCGAAGAATCTGCCTGGATTGTCGTCAAGGCGCTGGTCTCTTCGGGTGTTGCAATGAGTATCGCAGGCTCGTCTCGCCCGGCCAGCGGGGCAGAACATCTGTTCAGTCACCAACTGGACCGACTGGCACCAGGAACGGCGCTCCACGGCCATCAGGTAGGGATTGGCTCGATTATCACCGCGTACCTGCAGGGTGGCAACCGTCAAGAGTGGCACGACGTCCGCGACGCGCTGGATAGTATCGGTGCGCCGACCACAGCGAAGGAAATCGGCATAGAGGATGACACTGTGATCGAGGCGCTGACGACTGCCCACACGATTCGCGACCGCTACACGATTCTTGGCGACGGAATCAGTGAAGACGCCGCCCGTGAGGCTGCGAGCGTTACGGGCGTCATCTAGCTCAGGCGTACGCCGGGTGGTGCTCGGCGTCGAACGACTCCCAGACAGCAGCGTCGTCGGGCGTCCCGTCACTGTACTCCGCTTCAAACACGACAGCGAGTGTGTACACCGTCTCTCGGTCCGTCTCGGTCGCGTCCTGTAGTCCAAGTATCGTCACCGCTTCGACCCCCTCGATGTGGCAGTCGATACCGGCTTCCGATTTGACTGTCTCCCGGGCAGTCTCCTCGAGTTCCGCCTCGATAGTCGTCTCCGCAGAGGGCAGTGCCGTCGTTCCCTCGCGTTCGACGTGCAACACCTCAGACTGTTCGTTGCGAACCTTCGCGTACAGGTCGATCTGCTGACGGCCATCCTCGCCGCGTCGATTTTCGTACTGTGCCGTCGGAACCGTCACTGTGCGCTGGTTGACCGAAAACGAGCCATACGACTCCTCCAGCGCAGATAGTTGCGACTCTACCGCGCCGCTTGTCTCCTCCACCACTCCCATAGTTCTCACTGAAAGCCCCACGCACCTAAACCCGGCTGAACGTTATCAATTTCAAAAACATCACTTATAAAATATTGAGGAACCGAACCCGGGTCTCGACTTGCGTGTATAGTGCGTTTTTTAGCACTGGGTGACCCACCGATGAGCAATGAGTGAATACGACTACGACGATCTCGGGTTAGTTGCGGGACTGGAGATCCACCAGCAACTCGATACCGAGACGAAGTTGTTCTGTAACTGTCCGACGCGCCTGCGCGAACCGGAGGCCGCGACCCGGACGTTCACGCGGTATCTCCACCCGACAAAAAGTGAACTCGGTGAACTGGACCAGGCCGCCGTCGAGGAGAGCCGAGTCGACCGAGAGTTCGAGTATCTCGCCTTCGACAGCACCTGTCTGGTCGAGGAAGACGACGAACCGCCGCGGCGAGTCGACACCGAGGCCATCACGACGACGCTCGAAATCGCCCAACTGCTCGATATGGAGCCAGTGGACCAGGCCCACGTCATGCGGAAAATTGTCGTCGACGGCTCGAACACCACGGGGTTCCAGCGAACGATGCTCACCGCAACCGACGGTGTGATCGAAACCGACGAGGGGGCTGTTGGTATCGAGGACCTGATGCTCGAAGAGGAGAGCGCCCAGCGTGTCGAACAGACAGACGCTGGTGTGCGCTACAGCCTCGACCGACTTGGTATTCCACTGGTCGAGATTGGAACGAGACCAGACATCTCCTCACCGGAGCAGGCCCGCGACGCCGCCGAACAGATCGGGATGCTGCTGCGCTCGACGGGGAAAGTCAAACGCGGACTCGGAACGATTCGACAGGACGTCAACGTCTCGATTGCGGGGGGTGCTCGCGTCGAAATCAAAGGTGTCCAGAGTCTCGACGACATCGACGATATCGTTCGCAACGAGGTTCGTCGACAGGTCGAACTACTGGATATTGCCGACGAACTCGCAGACAGAGACGGTGCTGTCGGTCAGGTTCAGGATGTCTCAGATGTCTTCGCCGACACCGATAGCGGCGTCATCGGCGGCGCGCTGTCTGGTGGCGGGAAAGCATACGCTGTCTTGCTGACCGGCTTCGACGGACTCGTCGGCCGAGAGATTCTGCCAGACCGCCGCCTCGGGACGGAGTTCGCCGACCACGCCAAACGCCACGGCGCAGGCGGTATCTTCCACACTGACGAACTACCTGCCTACGGCGTGACCGAAGCCGAAATTGAACAGCTACGGGAGGCAGTCGGTGCTGGCCCCGACGACGCCGTTGCGCTGGTCGCCGACGACCCCGAGACAGCAGAACTCGCCATCGAAGCGGTCGCGGACCGGGCCGAGCAGGCCCTCGAAGGCGTGCCCGAGCAGACTCGGGACGCGAACGAAGACGGGACGACGCGGTACCTTCGACCGCTGCCCGGCGCGGCGCGGATGTATCCCGAGACAGACGTGCCGCCGGTCGACCTCGACCCCACAGAGGTGGACACACCGGAACTGCTGACCGAGAAAGTGAAGCGGTACGAAACAGAGATGGGTCTCGACCCGGCGCTGGCCGAGCAGGTGGCCTACGGCCGGCGAATGAAACTGTTCGAGCGCGCCGTCGAGATGGGCGTCGACCCGACTCAGGCCGCCGGCACCCTCGAATCGACGGTCACAGAACTCCGTCGTGACGATGTCCCCGTCGAGAAGCTCACCGACGACCACTTCGAGCAACTATTCGAGTTGCTGGTCGACGACGAACTCGCCAAAGAGGGAGTTCCGGAGCTTCTGACTGCGATGGCAGAGAATCCCGACTTGACAGCGTCCGAAGCCGCCGAACAACAGGACCTCGGCAGCGCCGGCGAAGACGAGGTTCGAGAGGCTGTCGTCGAAGTTGTATCACGCCACGAAGACCAGATTGCCGACGAAGGAATGGGTGCGTTCTCCGCGCTGATGGGTGAATGTATGGGCGCACTCCGCGGGAAGGCGGACGGCGACGTCGTGAGCGACGTGCTCCGCGAGGAGATTCAGAAACGGGCCTGAGGACCACCTACTCCTCGTGGCGAACGGTAAGGACCGGAACCGACGCGGAGCGGACCGTCTTCTCGGCGACACTGCCCAGCAGGATTCGGTCTGCACCACGCTTTCCTGCAGTTCCCATCACCACAGCGTCGATATCCGCTGTGTCGACCATATCGAGTATGGCTTCCAGCGGCGTCCCGTGTTCGACGTGTTCGACAGTATCTGTGACCCCGTGGTCCGCTGCTTCGGAGACGAGATTGTCGACGGCTTCCGTCGCCGCCAGTTCGTGGTCCTGTCCGGCCAGCCCCGACCGGACATCCAGGCCGAAGGAGCCTGCGTCGACGACAGACAGGGCGTGGACAGTCGCGTCCAGTGCCGCCGCCAGCGAACAGCCGTACTCCCCAGCCTGCACCGCACTCGGGCTTCCGTCCGTCGGAATCAGGATGTTCTCGTAGGGGAACTGTAGCTGTTCGTCGGACTCCATGCGCGTCGTGAGAACCGGCAGCGAGGACAGGCGCACGACTTTCTCGGTGACACTGCCGAGCAGGTACCGCGACACGCCCTGCCGGCCGTGGGTCGGCAGCACAATCAGGTCGTGGCCGTACTGCTCGCTGTACTCGACAATCGTCGGTGCGGGGTTGCCCTGCACAACGTCGGTGTCGTACTCGACGCCGAGCGTTTCCAGCGTCTCCGCGGCTTCGTCGACGATGGTCTGGCCCTTCCGTACGAGTGCGTCGACAACGTCCGCTTCGACGACGGTGACGCTGTCCCGGGTGGTATCGGCCACGAAGAGTACGTGGATGCTCGCGCCGGCCCAGTGTGCGATTTCGGCCGCGTGATGGAGTGCCTCCGCTGCGCCGTCGCTGCCGTCGAAGGGGAGCAAGATATCGTCGTACATATCCACGACTACGCGGACCATCTCAAAATGGTTTGGCACCCGCTGGACGTGGATGGCCGATTTGTTACCCGAACAGGCGCTGGCGCAACGACCGGCGGTACGGTTTCTCCGCGAGCAACACCGAACAGTCGACGGTGTTGACTACGTCCAGATGCAGCGAGTTCGAGGCGAGTCGGGAGAGCAGTCCTCGTTCGGTCGCGCCCAGCAACACCAGCGACCGCTGCTCTGCTTCCCGTTGGATTGCCCCCTCCACGTCCCCGGAGTCGTCGACGATGAACGTCGCGTCCTCGAGGCCACGGTCGGCGGCCCACGACGAGAGGAATCGTTCGCCCGCCTCACGCTCGGCCGGACTGTCGACAACGTGCAACAGCGAGACGTCGACGCCAACTTCAGTCTGGAGCGCGCGGACGACTTCGGCACTCAGGTCCGAGTCCGGGCCGCCGGCGGTGGCGAGCAGTACCTCGTCCAGTTCCAGTCCGCGGTCTTTGAGCACCAGAAACTCACAGGGAAGCGTGCCGGTGAGTTCGTCGATTTTGCTGGCAGACTTGATGGTCCCCCACGGTTTGTTGTCGTCCCACGCCATCACGACCTGGTCCGGTTTTTCGTCGGCCACCTGATGGAAGATTTCCCGGAAAGCGTTGTAGGAGACGACCGTCGAACTCTCGACGGCGAGGTCGAAATCCTCCGCGCGGTCACGGAAATCACTGAGTTTGCGCTCGGATTCCCGGACAATCTGTGCCCGCTGACCGGAGCCAGCACGCATCGTCATCCGGTTTGGCACCTGCACGATGTGGACGAGATGGACGGAGACGTCCGGGTGCTGGCTGGCGATTGTGTAGGCAAATTCGACGAGCCCAGACTCGGTTCGGGGATTCGAGATGGGAACCATGATTCGGTGACCCTCGCCCGAGTCGTGTGAGCCACCGTGGGTGTCCAGCAGCGGGACGTACTGCCGGCCGACCAGACTCCCGAACGCCCACTCGGGAGGTGAGAGGCGACTGAACGTTCGGTCGTCGTCCATCGGTCCGAGTCGTCCCTCGCTGGTCTGGTAGTAGTTGACGACCGTAACGAGGACGACACCACCGAGCGTGTTGCCCAGAAAGACGGAATCACGAACTGGAGCATCCCCGTCGCGGCCCCGACCTGTCCGAGCGAGAGCAGGAAAATCATCTCGGTAAACGAGACGACGACGTGATAGAGGTTTCCGAGCGGGATACACAGGAAGGCGAGATAGACGACGACGAGCCGAGAAATCGTATCACGAGAGGCGTACTCGACCCAGACGACGCCGGCGACAATCAGGCCGGCGACCGCGCCCTTGAAAAAGAGGTTCCAGACAGGTTCCTCGATTCCCTTCTGTCCGAGATATTCGACCATTCCAAAGGCCTCCGGCGAGAGCACGCCGGTGTGTGCGAGTACCAGCGCGCCGATAGCGCCGCCAGTGAAGTTACCGAGCGCGACGATACTCCAGTTGCGAAAGAGTGCGGGGAAGGACGCGAGACGTTCGAGCGTCAACGCGACCGGCGGCAGCGTGTTCTCGGTGTAGAGTTGGTAGCCGCCGATGATGATGTAGATGAATCCGATGGGGTACAGCATCGACGCGACCACACGGTTGGCGTCGGCGAACTCGTTGGTCGGCGACGTGGTTGCGAGCAGTGAGGCGTAGACGAGAACGGTAATGATGATGGCGAACCCACCGGCGACGGCACTGAAAAACAGTTCGCGGCGGCCCTCGGTTATCTCCTCCTCTGCGGCGGCGATAATCCGCTGAAAGATTTCGTCCGACGAGAACCGGTCCCGAACGACCGAGCCCTCAGAGGGGGGTCCACCGCGTTGCTCGGAGCTCCGCTCGCGGTTGTCGTCGTCGGGAGGATGCATCTGGCGGAGCTTTCAGCAGCGGCGCTGGTAATAGTTTGGATTACGGGTCGAGGTCCGAAACTGTGCCGACGCCCTTCGATTGGCCTTCCCGGAAGACGAACCGCTGCCCTTCTTCGATGAGGTATGGGCGGAACTTGAACCGGACCCTCGCAATCCCGCTGTCACCGGGCAGGAGTTGGCCATCGTCGGGATAGATTGCCGCTGCCTCGCTGACGGTTTCGAGATGGATGACCGGTTCGTACCCCTCGCCGATGGTCGTCGGATGGTTGAGCACCATCACCTCGGCCTCGAACTCCCGGACCGGGTCGGGGTTTGCGTCCCGCGGAAGAAGTGCCATCCCACGTTCGATTTCTGCTTCATCGACACCCTTGAGCGCGATGCCGACGATTCTGCCTGCGGTTGCTTCCTCGACGCGGTGGTAGTGCATCTCGATGCTGCGGACTTCGACGTCACGGAAGGTGCCATCGGGCATCGGACCGAGCAGGAGTTCGTCGCCGGTCTCGACGCTGCCGGTTCTGATCGTTCCCGACGCCACCGCACCGACGCCGGTGACGTTGTACGTCCGGTCGACGTACATCTGGAACTCGTCAGCCTCGGTCGTGTCGCCGGTTTTGGGCAACTGCTCGAACAGCGTGTCCAGGTCGTCGAGTCCCTCCTGCGTGACCGCACTCGTCGTAAGGACCGGGACGACAGTCTCACTGATCTCGTCGAGAGCTGCCTCAACGCCGTGGCGTTCGACCCGCAGCGGCGAGCGGTCTGCGTCTCTGAGGAGTCGCTCAATTTCTCGTTCGACCTCGGCGAGTCGTTCGTCGTCGACCAGGTCAGCTTTCGTAATTGCGACGATGGTTGGCAACTCCGTGGCGAGCAAGATTCCAAGGTGTTCCCGGGTGGTTTTCGTGGGGCCGTCGTTGGCGGCCACAGTCAGGAGTCCGTAATCGAGTTTCTGGCCCACCAGCCCGCGAATGGTGGTTCGGAGCCACGGCTCGTGACCGACAGTGTCGACAAAGGAAACCAGACGGTCGGCCTCCTCAACGATTCTGGCGCGGTCACCCTTGCGGTGTGGGTTATCCATCCGGACGGGGCCGTCGGCGTCGAAGCCGTAGACACCGTACGAGAGGTCTGCGGAGAGTCCGCGCTCGATTTCGTGGGGACGAACGTCTAAGAAGCCACGAGTGCCGCCCTGCCCATCGTCGGCCTCGCCGGTGACGAGAGATCCGACGAGTGTCGATTTCCCGTGGTCGACGTGGCCGGCAGTCCCGATAACGATGTGTTCGTCGTCTTCCATCACTGGCCCCTCCTCGACAGTTGCGAGTCCAACCAGTCGGGTCTGGTCGTCGTCCGGTTCGCGCCAGTCGACACCCCACGTCTCCACGTCGGCGATGTGAGCGTCTGCCTTCTCGGCGAGCAAGGACAACACGTCCATCGACTCGGAGAACGTCTCCTGACCGATTCCCGAGATAGTGCCGTCGTCACTGACACCGATTACGTAGGTTGCGGTCCCATCGCCCGAGAGTACCCGGTGTCGCAACTGGGCGACAAGACTGTCTAAGCGGTCATCTGAGAGATGAAGGTCCTTCGTGAGTCGTTCTTTGAACTCCACGCTCCCGCCCTCGCGTTCACCGCGCTCGATGACGCGTTCGAGGGCGGCGGGTTGCGGGCCCATGGCGTGGATTTACATGCCATTGTAAATAAGCCTTCCCCGGCGTTGCACACCGTATACCGGCAAAACCCACCGACCTGCAGGCTCAGAAACGCGGCTCGAGGATTCAAGTTTACGCCGACGAACTGTCAGAGTAGATGCGCATCTTCGCTTCACGGAGCGCGCGCTGGCGGGCAGTTGCTGGTGTGGCGCTGTTGCTCGTCGCCTTCGTGGCAGTGTCCTATCTCGTCCGGCAGTACTTTCCGTTCATCTTCGACGCCGAGCAGTTGCGAGACTGGCTCGACCAGTTCGGTCTCTTTGCGCCCCTGGCACTCATCCTCGTACAGGCGACGCAGGTCATCGTCGCACCGGTTCCTGGGCAGGTAATCGCACTCGTCTCCGGCTATGCCTTCGGCCCGGTGGCGGGCACGGTGTACAGTCTCGCGGGCGTACTACTGGGGAGTGCTGTCGCGTTTACCCTCGCCAAGCGGTTCGGGCGGCCGCTCGTTGAACGGTTGTTGCACGAGGACGTGGTGACACAGTTCGACGGGTTTGTCGACCGGGTCGGAATTCCGGGGCTGTTTCTGTTCGTTATCATTCCCGGACTACCCGACGACGCCATCTGTTTTCTCAGTGGTCTCACCAAGTGGCGGCTCAGAACATTTCTGGTTGTCATCATCGTTGGGCGGCTCCCAGCGTACGTACTCACAGTGTATGCTGGTGGCGAACTGGCCGCGGGAGACGTCAAACCAGCACTGGCGCTGTTGGGTGTACTCGTGGCTGTCTCTGTCCTCGGCTACTACCAGCGCGAGCGAATTCGCTCGGTTATTGGCTCTCTGGGTTGGTAGGCGGCGCTTCGTTTAGGCGGGGAGTAAAGATTCTCTGGAGGGCAACGGTCTGGGGCAGGAGGCAAACAGGTTTATGTTATCCACCGACTAAGCACAAGCAATGCGGTTTCTCTCGGACAGTAGGGCTCAATCTGTGCAGGTTGGAGCCGTGATACTGTTCGGGGTGCTTATCATCCTGTTGTCGACGTGGCAGGCGTTCGTGATTCCGGACCAGAACGAGGGCATCGAGTTCAATCACAACGGCGAAGTCCAACAGCAGATGACCGAACTGCGGTCGACGGTCAACTCGATGCCCGGCGCGGAGACGACTCGGTCCGCAACCGTCGACGTGGGACTTCGGTACCCCCCGCGGACGATTTTCCGCAATCCGCCGCCGGTCAGCGGCACTATCACGACCGACGGGATAACCGATCCAGCGGTCAACATCTCAATCTCGAACGCGACGGCCGCGGGCGGATCGGCCCTCGGCGTCGGTGACTTCTGGAACGGCTCGACTCGCTCCTACCGGACTGGGGCGATCCAGTACAGACCGAGCTACAACCAGTACGAAACCGCGCCGACGACGATCTACGAACACAGCGTCCTGTACAACCGTTTCCCCCGCGAGGAGACACAGCTCGCGATAACCGACCAAACACTCGTCCAGAACGGCCGTATCTCGCTGACAGCGTTGAACGGCTCGTTGACCGAAACCCGGATCGGAAGTACATCTCTCGACTTCGAGCCACTGAGCACCCAAACCGAAACGGTGGTGCTCAACCAGACCACCGACGATCCGATCACAATCGAGCTGCCGACACGACTGGGTGCCGACCGGTGGTCGGAGTTGCTCGGCCCGCACACCGTCACGGCCGTCGACGGGGCGTTTCCCGACTCCGAGCGTTCGCTGATCCGTATCACGCTCGATGACGCCCGTGACTCCTATCGATTGCAACTCTCCAAAGTCGGTGTCGGGCCCGGAGCGACTGACACTAACGCCGCTTACATCACAGGTGTCGACGGCGGCGACTCGTCGGTGACCCGTGGCGACCGGCACACCTTCTCGGTCGAAGTCCGCGACAGATTCAATAAGCCGCTTCGCGGCGTCACCGTGGAGGGGGAGATTGAACGCGGGGACGGGACGACATTCGACGGCACGACTGGACCCGAGGGTCAGGTCTCCTTCGATTACGATACCAGTAACATTGTGCTGTCTCCCGGCCAAAACAAGACTGTCATAGGCAACTTCTCTATCGACGGTGGGACGGCGACAGAGGAATACGTCGGGCTCAATCTCACTGTCTCCGAACCGACGGCAGGCAGTGATCCGGTTGCCGGCCCACTCGTGACGCCGCTATCGGCCGACGGGACGGTCGATATCGGTACCACCAATACAAACTACTCGCTTCGCGCCCGCGCGGACAGTGTGGGCGGGACGACGGTCCGCAGCGGCACGCCGATCCAAAATCTCACGTGGAGCACAACCCCGCCGGCGGGTGGAACGGCACGCAGTGGCGTGATCCAGTCGTACAACCCGGACGAGAGTCTCCGCAACGAGACTGGCAGTACCGTCATCGACGCGAGCGGGTGGGCGGAAGGTGACCACGTCTTCAACGTGACTGGGCAGGACGCCAGCGGCCGGACGACGACGGTTCGGGGACCGACGTTGACGGTTCAGCCGCCACCCGAGAGCGCCACCTTCGACATCACGGTGACTGCCCCGCAGAACGTGACCGCTGGGGAGACGCTAACCGCCGATGCCACCATCGAGAACGTCGGCCAGAGTGCTGGTGCTCGGGACATTATCTTCGAGGTGGACGGCGTTGAGCAAACCGGTCAGCGAATCAACGCGCTGAATCTCAGTTCCGGGCAAATCGTCACTCGGTCGTTCACCTACACCACCGACAGTTCCGACACGCCCTCGGTGACGAGTACGGTGCGGACCAACGACACGAGTGATCGCCCGGACAGCGCAACTACCGACGTGTTCGCGAATCTGTCGGTGCAGTCGTTCAGTATCGACAATCTCCGAGACGACGAGCAGACGAACCTGAGCGTGACCGTCTCCGAACTCGCGAATCTCGAAACCGACAGCCTGAGCGTCTCGGCTACTGTGAGGAACTCGGCAACCGCAGCCAGCGAGGAGTACAGCCAGACGATCAATCCGAGCGAGTTGAACGGCAGCAGTACGACCCTCACCTTCGGTCAGGACGGTGGCACACCGCCGCTCGGGCCGTTCGACTACCCACCGAACGAACGTCCGTACAACGTGACCGTCACGGCCGATGCGACGAACGCAGACCCGGCGACAGAAACCAGTAGCTTCCGCGTCGTGACCCAGAACCTGAATCTCGATGTCAGCCCACAATCCGCGAACACCGGCGCTACGCACAACTGGACGTTCGACAACAGTGATATTGGGAACAACGCGAACGACGAGGAGATTGATCCGATTGTCCTCGACTACTCCGGAACCGGTGTGAGTTTCGATGGCCTGACCGCCGCCGATATCGAGGTCGTGTTGACACGAGAGCTGGCGAGCGGAGTCGACAGGGACACGATCAACGTCAACAGCGACACGTACAGTGGTGAGCAGGCA
>JAQCNR010000268.1 GCA_028274925.1 Halovenus sp. | reverse complement strand
GGAACGCGAAAACGGGACGAACTACCTCTCGCCGGTCGGGACTGGGACAGATGGGTACGACCGGGTTGGCGCTGATGTCTCGAGTGCAGCGAGCATCGCAGCCCAAGAGATTCACAGTACGCACGACACGCGGACATACGCCCAGCAGTTAGAAGCGGCCAACGCGACAGAACGGCCGACCGTTGCAGAGGGCCAACTTGACCGTGTCGAGACTCGCTTCGAGCGCCTCGCGGAACAACAACAGCAACTGTACGAGTCCTACGCTGCTGGCGAGATCTCTGACCGCACGCTGCTCAGACAACTCGTCACCTTCCGCATAATCGCGAACACACAGGTCCAGAATTACGAACGGGCCGCCAGCAACACCGATATCGGAATTAGACGCATTTCGCAGCTCGAAACGCTTTCCGCCGGTCTCACGCCGGAACAGCCCGTTCTTGACAGAGTGGAGCAGACACTGACAACCTCGGAGCCACGAGTTATCTACCTCGCGGCAGCGGGCGATGGGCTGATTCTTGCAACAGTCGCCGAAGATGAGTACGTCCGACAGGCGACTGTCCTCGGCGAACGGGATTTTCAGGGTCGGGACCAGTTCAAACTCGACCAGAACATCAGCATCGACGACGACCAGTGGGCGACTCCACAGGGGTACAGCGAGGCCCAGACCCGTCTGGCTGAACTGTATCCGTGGGCCTACGACCTGACGGAGGTGCGCGCGGACGTTGAGCAGTTGAGCCGGACGTACAAATTCGATGTCGCGACGCCAGAGGGTGAACTGACCACCTACTTCGACGGAGCAACACGGAACGTCTTCCACGAGAATCAGGTTGGAGTTGCCTCCCAGCGCTACGTCGAGGAGACTGTCTCGAACAGCACAGGAACACTGAATATCACGCTGTCACTCACCCACGACACCGGACCGCTCCGCCTCGAACTCGTCAATGACGGCCGTCCTGTCGTCGACGCTGTCGTCAGAATCGACGGTGAGGTTGTCGGCCAGACCGACAACCGAGGGCGGTTATGGGTGATTCAGCCCCGCGACAACTTCGAGCTAACGGCGACCACACCCGGTGAGGAGACAGTGTCTATCTCGGTCCCGTAGGTTGAAGTACTAAACCGCACCCAACCCACCCTATGGGTCGGGCTGTCAGTTCTGTTGTCGGCGTTGTCCTGCTTATCTCGCTCGTTTTGGTTGGTGCAGGAACAATTAGTCTGGTGCTCGCGACTGAACCCCCCGGCCCGACACCGATGTCGTCGTTCGAACTCGCTGTCGACGCCGATACTGACGAACTCAGCATTACACACCGTGGTGGTGAGTCTATCGACCTGACAGAAACACGTATTCTCGTCGAATTCGAGGGGAGACGACTTGTGCATCAGCCGCCGGTTCCGTTCTTTGCCGCGCGTGGCTTCGAGAGCGGCCCCGGCGGCCCGTTCAACTCGGCAAGCGACAACAGCTGGCGGCCCGGCGAAACTGGGACCCTCGAACTCGCCTCGACGAACTCGCCAGCATTGACGCCAGACTCGACTGTGACTGTTCGGATCGTAACTGATGGAACAGAAATTGCGAGACTCAGGACTGTCGCTTAGAGCTCGTACAGGTCGCTGTACTTCTCTGTGGCGTAGTCGAGGAACGGTTGGGCCGACAGCGCCTCGCCAGTGGCTTCCTCGATCAGTTCTGGCGTGGTGTACCGGCAGCCGTGCTGGTGAACTTCAGTTTCCAGCCAGTCAGCAATCGGGTCGAACTCGCCGCTCTCGATAGTGGCGTCGAGGTCATCGAACTCCTCGCGGACAGTTGCGTCGATCTGTGCGGCCAGCAGCGACCCCAGCGAGTACGTCGGGAAGTAACCGAAGTTACCGTAGGTCCAGTGGATATCCTGCAAACAGCCGTTCGCGTCGGAGTCTGGCACGACTCCGAGATACTCTTCCATCTTCTCGTTCCAGACCTGGGGCACGTCGCTCACTTCGAGGTCACCGCGAATCAGGTCGCGCTCAATCTCGAAGCGCAGCACGATGTGCATGTGGTAGGTGAGTTCGTCAGCCTGGACGCGAATGAGGTTGTCCTCGTACACCTCATTTGCAGCCTCGTAGAGCTGCTGGGGTGACGCCTCGACGCCGAGATGGTCCTCGACAGTTGACCCGAAGTATCGCCAGAACGGCAGCGTCCGACCGATGTGGTTCTCCCAGAACCGCGATTGTGATTCGTGGATGGTCAGGTCTCGGCTGTCCCCCAGCGGAGTGCCGTACTCGTCGTCTGGCAGGCCAAGCGTGTACCGTGCGTGGCCGAACTCGTGGATGGTCGACCCGAGCGCGTCCATCGGGTCGTCTGGTGTGAACCGCGTCGTCACGCGCGCGTCGAACTGCGTGCCGGTAGAGAACGGGTGCGGTGCGGTGTCGAGACGGCCACGATTCCAGTTGTAGCCCAGGTCATCGAGTGCTTCCCGGACGAGTTCTTCCTGTGTGGCGTCGTCGTACTCGCCGTCGAAGGGGTCGGCAAGTTCGACATCGCTGTTGCTAACCTGTTCGATGAGCGCCGGGAGTTCGGATTTGAGTTCACCGAGAATCTCCTCGATAGTCTCGATATCCAGATACGGCTCGTAGTCCTCGACCAGCACCTCGTAGGGGTCTCGGTCCGGGTCAATCTCGGCGGCGTACTCTCGACGGAGTTCGACCAACTCTGACAGTTTGTCCTCGAATTTCGAGAAGTCTGAGTCGGCCTTTGCCTCCTCCCAGACTGGTATCGCATTCGACGCGGTTTCAGAGAGTTGTTCGACGAGTTCCTCTGGAACCCTCGTTGCGCGCTCGTGGTCTCGCTTTACTTCGCGGATGACGGCCTGCTGTCGGTCAGAGACGGCACCGTCGAGTTCGTCGAGATACGCAGCGAGGTCATCGTCGGTGAGTAACTCGTGTTCGAGTGTCGAGAGCGCTGAGGTCTGCTTCGAGCGTGCTGGTGTCCCCTCGTCAGGCATCATAACCTGCTGGTCCCAGCTCAACACGCCGGCGGCGTCACTGACGTGACTATACTTTCGGACGTGGTCGAGAAACGACTCGTAGGTGTCGGAATCTGCAGTCTCTTTGCTCGCCATACCCGGGCTTTGGCCCACTGGCCCATCAACGCATCGCCGTTTGGCTGTTTCGTCTGTCGACAGGATTAGTCGCCGGCATCGCCGATAGCTTCGGCAGTTGACTGGTAAATCTCCCGACAGCGGTCGAGCACTGCCAGTGAGACGCTTTCGGTGGCGGTGTGTGCTTCCCCGGGTTCGGCCGGGCCACAGACCACGCAACTCGTGCCCGCGTCGGCAAGCCACCCCGCGTCGGTGGCGTGGGGTTTGCTAACCTGCTGTGGCTGGCCAGTCTGTGCTCGCTCGGCAGTCGCTGTGACCAGTGCCGCAAACTCGGGGTCATCACAGGCCATTGGCGGCAGGTCTTGCTCGATGGTGACCGAGGTGCCCTCGCGGTTGCTCACGTCGGACAGGTCGACACGCTCGCCGGGAACGGTCCGCTCGTCGACAGTAATCGTACACGAGTCCGGAATCACGTTCCACGCAGTCCCGCCTTCGATTTCGGTCACAGCGAGCGACCCTGCCATGGACTCACCGAACACCGACGTTTCCGGAACGGGCAACTCTTTGAGCAGGTCGACGGCTTCCGAAGCGCGGTAAATCGCGTTTGTCCCCGCTTCTGGCTCGCTGGCGTGAGCACGCTTGCCTGCAGCGTCGACGGTTACCGCTCGTCTGCCTTTGTGGGCAATTGCGACATCCGTCACCCCTGCGTCGGAGTAGCCAGTCGAGCCCTCCCCGACGATTGCCCGTTCGGGTGCGAACCCGTCGGCAATCGCACCGCGTGCCCCTCGGCCGCCGGTTTCTTCGCCCACGAAGGAGGCAAAGACCAGTTCACAGTCTCCGAGTTTGGCGTCACGAAAGGCACACAGTGCGGCGGCGACAGCGCCTTTCATGTCCGCCCCGCCACGGCCGTACAGCCGTCCATCACGGATCTCCGTCTGGTACTCGCCATTGTCAATCTGTTCGTCAGCGGGCGGGACGACATCGTGGTGGCCGACGAGCGCGAGTTGTGGGCCAGAGCCGCGGCGTGCAATGACGTTTCCGTGCTGGTCTCTGGTGACAGCACCAGCAGTTCGCTCGCGTAGCCAGCGCTCGATGTAGTCTCCGACAGCAGTTTCGTCGTCGTGGCTCGGGATTTCAACAAGCGTGCGAGCCAGTTCGCGGCTATCCATGCTGGTGCTCACTCGCCACGCAGTGTAAAGCTAACTGGTCGTTCGACACTGGTGGCTTGGGAATCCTGCGACGGGGAAAACAGTGATACGTCGACCCTACCAATATTTATGAGATGGACGGTGAACTGTTCGGGCAAATGGTCGACGCTGTCGGCGTCGGGGTCGGGGCCTACGACGAGACTGGCCACTACAGCTATGTCAACCAGGCCTACGCCGATATGCTCAACACAGACCGCGAGAGTCTGCTCGACACACCAATCTGGAAAATAAACGCCGCCGTCGACCCGGACAAATTCGACGCCTACTGGGACTCGTTCGCGGCGGGTGAGACACGGACAGCAGAAGCCATTCACACCTTTGGCGACGATACTGTCGATGTCAGAACGGTTACGACCCGTGTTCAGACACAAGAGGGTCCGTTCAACGTCGGGACGATTCAGGATATCTCGATCCAGAAACGTCGCGAACGCCAGCTCAATCAGCTACATACCGTCACTGATGAACTGGTCGAAGCCAACTCTATCGACGAAGTCGCCCGCGTCATTTCCCAGACTGCCGAGGGGACGCTTGGGTTCAATCGAACTGTCGTCCGTATTGCCACCGACGACGGCCAGCTGGAACCGATACTGGTCTCTGACGACGCTGTCGACGACGTTGGCACCGCCTGGGCGTACGACCTCGACGAGGACACCGAAGGGGTCCGTGCCTTCACGCAGGACGAGACAGTTATCGTCGAAGATATCGAGACACTAGATGACGGCCACAGTCGAGGCGATATTGCCTCAGTCATGTATCTCCCAATTGGTCCGTATGGACTGATTAGTATCGCCCACCGAGAGCCGGCAGCATTCGACGAGACCGATATCGACCTCGCCTCGATTCTTGCCTCGAACGCTGAAACGGCGTGTCGTCGACTCGAAAACGAACGAGACCTTCGCCGAAAAAACGAGCGTCTCGAAGCCTTCGTCGACGTCATCACCCACGATATCCCGAACCACCTGACCGTTGCAAAATCGCGCGTCGACCTCGCGACAGAATACGGTGAACTCTCACATCTCGACCAGGTGACTGCGGCTCACGACCGAATCGAGTCAGTCATTTCAGACACCCATACGCTGTTCGCACACGGTGAACAGGTTGAGTCGACGACCTGGGTTCGACTTGCAGATATCGTCAATGGCTGTTGGCGGAACTGTCGCGGCCAGGAGACAGACGCGACACTAGAAATCGCAGACACGGGCTATCTCAAAGCCGACGAAAACAGTTTCAAACAGTTGCTCGAGAACCTGTTCTGGAACGCGCTCGAACACGCTGGCCCTGCCCCAACTATCAGGGTCGGACTGACTCGAACTGGATTCTACGTCGAAGACGATGGGCCGGGGATCCCAGCTACCCAGCAACAAGACGTTCGCTCGCCGGGAGTGACGAATGCCGACGGTGAGGGCCACTCTGGATTCGGACTGGCGATTGTCGAGGAGATTGCCCGCGCTCACGGCTGGGAACTGACGATTACTGACAGTGAACTCACCGGTGATGACGGCACCCCCGGAGCACGGTTCGAGTTCAGCGGCGTCACGGTTCGAACCAACAGCGCGGACGGCGACTCGTAATGACGTGTCTTTTTAAGCGAAGGCGCCGTAGCTCGCACCAAGATGTTCAAGGCGATAGTGCGAGCGGAACGGTTGCAGTCGACGCTTGACTCGGTAGGCGTGCTGGTGGACGAGTGTAAGATCCACCTCGACGATGGCGGGATAGAAATTCGCGCGGTTGACCCCGCAAACGTCGGGATGGTTGATCTGTCCCTCGACGCCTCCGCGTTCGAGTCCTACGAGGCCGACGGCGGATTGATCGGCGTCAACCTCGTCCGACTGCAGGATATTGCGGGGATGGCAGACAGTGGTCAACTCGTCGAACTCGAGCTCGACGAGGAGACCCGAAAGCTACACATCTCGATCGATGGACTGGAGTACACGCTCGCATTGATCGACCCCGAATCGATCCGTGAAGAACCGGACCTGCCGGATCTTGACCTCTCGTCAACAATCGTCATCGAGGGCCGGGATATCGACCGCGCCGTGACGGCCGCGGATATGGTCAGCGACCACATCGAACTCGGTGTCGACGAGGCTGAGGAAGTGTTCTACGTCGAAGCCGAAGGTGATACCGACGACGTCCACCTCGAACTGGACGCCGAAGACCTGATCGACCTCGTCGCTGGCGACGCGTCGTCACTGTTCTCGCTAGATTACCTGCAGGACATGAACAAAGCGATTCCAAAAGACGCCGAAGTGACGATGGAACTCGGCGAGGAGTTTCCCGTCAAACTGCACTTCGACATTGCCGAGGGCGAGGGCGAAGTCACCTACATGCTCGCACCGCGGATTCAGAGTAACTGACTCGCTCTGTCGCGCGTCTGTCTGACGTATTCTTTTGTATCCGCCGTCAAAACCGAAATATATGACTAGCCTCGACGAGGCCTACGGCGGGGAATCGCCTGTTTCGCGACCGCGACAGGCGGTCGCTGGCGGGGTGCTGGTCAGCCTCGGCGTCCTCGCAATCGTCGCCGCGATGGCTGCTGTCTGGACCGGCACCGGAACGGCCGCGAAACAGACCGCCGGGATTGCCGCTGGCGTCGGCATCCCACTGATGCTGATTGGGATTGTTGTCGCGCTGCCAGCGAGTCGCCGAACTCGGGCTGGCGTCATTATTGGGACAGCACTGTCCGCTGGTGGCATCTGGCTCTTTCAGTACGCCTACCCGACTCGGTGGACCCGGACCGCGGACCCCCTCGCCTTCGAGACGCTGCTTCTCTACGGGGTTGGCTGTGCGATTGCCGTCTGGTTCGTGTTTACCGCAATCGCGAGCACTCGCCTGCGAAACAACCCACAAGGGACTGTCTCGCTGGAAGTAGTCATGCAAGGCGAGACGAAAACTGTCGAGGTGAGCAACCGAGAGTACCAGCAGATTGTCAGCGACGGCGGCGACCCCACCGAGTATATCGACGACCTTGAAGACTGACGCTCTTACTCCGTTGTCGACGATTTTGATGTCCGTATAGGTTCTGAGGTCGTCGATAACGTACGGTTCGCCGTCGAAGGGGCTAACCTCGATAATGACTTAACCCCAGCCGTCGGCTGGCGCTTCCAATGGCTGGTACGGCACCCACAACTCGGGGAGGGAGCCACCGATGTTGTGGACCAGCGATACGCGTTCGTCGTCCCCAGCGCTCCGAGTACTGTCCGTCTCCGTGTCGCAACCGGTCTTCCGTGGAAACTCAAAAAACTGGTTCTGCGGTTGCCGTCAAGTGTACACTCCTACCGGACGCGCCAACGGCGCGTCCGGCCTTTTTCGCCCACGTTTTTCAAGGAGAGGTGGTGAGCGGAGCGAACCACCCGACGCAGAAAAAGGTGGTCGGAAAAGCACTTTATCCCGCCCGTCGAATAGCCGAACATGATTGACGAAACAGCGGGCGAAATCGCGGATATGCAGACCCACAGTTCGTCTGTGGTTGCGGTCAAGGCAGCGCGGGCACTCAGAGACCTGACCGAGCGGGAGTTTCCGACAGTCGACGAGTACCATCGAGCGCTGGAACGCAACAGTAACGCGTTGCGACGAGCCAGCCCCTCACACGCATCGCTGCACACATCCCAGCGACAGATTGTCGAACACGTTACCGAACGGGACTCCGACAGTGTTGAGGCGGCACAGGCTGAAACGCTGGCGATTATTGACGGGGTCATCGAACAGGTCGAGACAGGCAAGCGCAAGGCTGCCGAGTTGGCCGCCGACCAGTTATCAGACGGCAAAACGCTGCTCACTCACGACTACTCGACGACAGTGTTGTCGGCGCTGACCCGCGCTGTCGAGGACGGAAAAGAGTTCACTGTCTACGTCACCGAGGCCAGACCGCGGTATATTGGACGGAAGATGGCACGTCGACTCGCGGAGTTCGAGTCTGTCGAAACGACGCTTATCATCGACGGTGCCTCCGGACACGTCCTGCGGGATGTCGACAGAGTCCTGCTCGGGATGACCTGCGTTGTAAACGAGACACTGTACAACCGGGTCGGGACCTATCCGATTGCCGCGACGGCTGCCGACAGCGGCGTCCCTGTCGATATCGTTGGCTCCTCTGCAAAACTCGTCGAAGGGGGCTTCTCGTTCCAGAACGAAAATCGCGTCGCGAGTGAGGTGATGCGCGAACCAGCCGAGGGCTTCGAGATAGCCAATCCAGCCTACGACGCAACCCCGACACGGCTGGTAAACGATATTATTACCGACGAAGGAATCCAGAAGCAACCAAGCGAGTGACAGA
>JAQCNR010000070.1 GCA_028274925.1 Halovenus sp. | reverse complement strand
ACAACCAACAGGAGAACGATCTTCAGGAGGGTCTCTACTTCAATACTTGCACGCATGGACTACTGTTCAGCGGCCACAGTAAAGTTGCTTCTGGCCCGAAAATCAGCCGACGACTGGCTGAGTTAGAACTTCTCGAGGTAGCGGTCGAGTTCCCACTCGGAGACTTCGACGAGATACTCCTCGAACTCCTGGCGCTTGGCTTCGACGAACTTCTCGGAGACGTGCTCACCCAGCGCATTCATGACAACCTCGTCCTCTTCGAGCGCGTCGATAGCTTCGCCGAGATTCGACGGCAGCGTTTCGATGCCGTACTCTTCGCGTTTCTCCTCGTCGAACTCGTAGATATTCTCTCGAACCGGGTCCGGACAGTCGAGGTCGTTCTCGATGCCGTCCAGCCCCGCGTGAATGAGCACGGCGAAGGCGAGATACGGATTACACGATGGGTCCGGGAACCGGGCCTCGATTCGGGAGGCTGCTGGCGTTCGGGCGGCCGGTTTGCGGATGAGTGCCGAGCGGTTGACGTCAGACCAGGCGACGTAGACTGGTGCTTCGTAGCCCGGCACGAGTCGCTTGTAGCTGTTCACGGTCGGGTCGGTGACAGCCGACAGCGCCGGGGCATGTTCGAGAATGCCTGCGAGGAACTGCTTGGCAGTCCCGCTCAGGTTGAACTCCCCGTCGTCGTCGTGGAAGGCGTTCTCGCCGTCATCGGTGAACAGCGACATGTGCGTGTGCATGCCCGAGCCGTTGATGCGTGGAATCGGCTTTGGCATGAACGTCGCGTGCAGGTCGTGGTCTGCCGCGATGGCGCGTACGACGGAGCGGAAGGTGACGACGTTGTCCGCCGTGTTGAGTGCGTCGTCGTAGGTGAAGTTGATCTCGTGCTGGCCCTCGGCAACTTCGTGGTGGCTGGCCTCCACGTCGAAGCCCATCTCTTGCAGGCCGTAGACGATATCGCCACGCACGTCCTGTGCGAGGTCTTTCGGGGCGAGGTCGAAGTAACCGCCGGAGTCGTGGGTCGTCGTCGTAGCGTTGCCGTTCTCGTCTTCCTCGAAGAGGAAAAACTCTGGCTCGGGCGCGACGTTGACGGTGTAGCCCATCTCTTCAGCGCGGTCGATGGCATTCTGCAAGACAAGTCGGGGGTCACCGCTGAATGGCTCACCAGTCGAGGTGTTGTGTACGTCACAGATGAGCCGTGCGCTGGTGACCTTCTCGCTGTTGCGCCACGGGAGTACGGCGAACGTCGTCGGGTCGGGTTCCAGGCGCATGTCCGACTCCTGAATGCGGACAAAGCCGTTGATCGACGAGCCGTCGAAGTAAATTCCTTCGTCGAAGGCTTTCTCGGCCTGGTCGGCCGGGATAGAGACATTTTTTGGGGTCCCCAGAATGTCCGTAAACTGGAGACGGAGGAAATCGACACCTTTGTTCTCGATTTCGTCGAGAACATCTTCTGCTGTACGGGATGTGCCTGTCATTCGTAGACATTCTGATTCTCCCGCCGGTCATAATAAATCCGATGGGATTGGGCTGCGCGACAAAAAAGCAATCTGGGATGGCCCAGCTTAGAACTTCTCGAGGTAGCGGTCGATCTCCCACTCGGAGACTTCGACGAGGTACTCCTCGAACTCTTGACTCTTGGCTTCGACGAACTTCTCGGAGACGTGCTCGCCCAGCGCGTCCATGATGACTTCGTCCTCTTCGAGTGCGTCGACAGCCTGACCGAGGTTCGACGGTAGCGTTTCGATGCCGTACTCTTCGCGTTTGCTCTCGTCGAAGTCGTAGATGTTCTCTCGAACCGGGTCCGGGCAGTCGAGGTCGCTGTCGATGCCGTCCAGTCCCGCGTGGATGAGTGCGGCCAGCGCGAGGTATGGGTTACAGGACGGGTCGGGGAAGCGGGCCTCGATTCGGGAGGCTGCTGGCACTCGGGCCGCGGGTTTGCGGATGAGTGCCGAACGGTTGACGTCGGACCAGGCGACGTAGACTGGTGCTTCGTAGCCCGGAACGAGTCGCTTGTAGCTGTTCACGGTCGGGTTCGTGACCGCGGCCAGTGCCGGAGCGTGTTCGAGAATGCCTGCGAGGAACTGTTTGGCGGTCCCGCTCAGGCCGAGTTCGTCGTCGTCGTCGTGGAAGGCGTTCTCGCCGTCCTCGGTGAACAGCGAGAGGTGTGTGTGCATACCGGAACCGTTGATGCGCGGAATCGGCTTCGGCATGAACGTCGCGTGCAGGTCGTGCTGTGCCGCGATGGCACGAACGACCGAGCGGAAGGTAACGATGTTGTCTGCCGTCGTCAGCGCGTCGTCGTACTTGAAGTCGATTTCGTGCTGCCCCTCGGCGACTTCGTGGTGGCTGGCCTCGACCTCGAAGTCCATCTCCTGCAGTCCATAGATAATGTCACCACGCACGTCCTGTGCGAGGTCTTTCGGTGCGAGGTCGAAGTAGCCGCCTGAGTCGTGGGTCGTCGTCGTGGCGTTGCCGTCCTCGTCTTCCTCGAAGAGGAAGAACTCAGGCTCTGGGCCGGCGTTGACGGTGTAGCCCATCTCGTTGGCTCGGTCGACAGCGTTCTGGAGCACACGTCGTGGGTCGCCTGGGAATGGCTCGCCAGTCGACGTGTCGATTACGTCACAGATGAGTCGGGCACTCGTGACCTTCTCGCTGTTACGCCATGGGAGTACGGCGAACGTGCCTGGATCCGGCTCCAGGCGCATGTCCGACTCCTGAATTCGGACGAAGCCATTGATCGACGAACCGTCGAAATAGATACCCTCGTCGAAGGCTTTCTCCGCCTGTTCGGCTGGAATAGAGACGTTTTTTGGTGTCCCCAGGATATCCGAGAACTGGAGACGCAGGAAGTCGACACCCTGTTCCTCGATTTCGTCGAGGACATCCTCCGCTTCTGAAGATAGGTTTTCGCTTGTCATTTTTCGGCATCTGATATGGAGAGCCGCATACACTAAAGTTCTCACAGAGTGCGCAATCCTTGCCTTCTCCGAGGAGAATTGTATATTCGTAAAATTATAATGGGTGGACCGCGTTTACCGAGTTGATGACGTATGAAAATCTGGACCGAAAGTTGGTGAATGCACTTTTAGGTGATGGTCGGGCGAGTTTGCGAAGTCTTGCCGAAGATCTGGACGTTTCGGTAACGACGGTCTCGAACCACCTCTCCGACCTCGAAGAGGATGGAATCATCCAGGGGTACACACCCAAAATCGACTACGACGCGCTCGGATACGACGTGACAGCGATTCTCCAGCTCAAAGTTGAGGGGAGTTCGCTCATCGACGTGACCGAGACGCTCGCTGCCCACCACCAGATGGTCAGTGTCTACGAGACGACCGGTGACCACGACATCATCGCGATTGGCAAGTTCCACGATACAGACGACATGAACAACACGATCAAGGAACTGCTGACCGACCCTGAGATCAAGGAATCGAACACCAGTGTCGTGCTCAACCCAGTGAAGGAACACGAGCAGTTCGACCTCGAAGTCAAGTGAAGGTTTTGAGGGTGGCTCCCAAACGTTCAGTATGACGACTGACCGGGAGGGTTCACCTGACTCCTCAGGAGACGGGGAGGCCTCGGAGCTTCCACCCCCTCGCGAGCGGACACATCCACTGGTTAGCTCTCTCTGTGCCGGTCTCGACGATTCCGAGACGGCCGAACAGTGTGGTGTTGCACTCGCGCTGATTGCCAACAGCCAGCCCCGGAAAACGTCGCACATCGTCGGCCGCCTCGTCGAACTGGTCGTCGCCAACCCCGAGTCCGCCGCGATAATTCGCACGCTAGCGACGCTTGGCGACCAACACGGCCGCGAGATTCGCGGGGCATTGATGACCGAGACTGGCTACAGCGACGCCCGGCAACTCTACGGGCTGGTCGAATATGCGGACCCGTGGGACCTCTCGGGCCACGAGACCGGGATTCCCGACGGCGACGAGAGCGACCTTTCCTTTATTAGTGCGGTGATGCGGCTGGTCGAACTCGAAGAGGAGGGCCGGGACCCGCTCGACAGCGACGCCTGGACCCGTCTCATCGAGGAGATGCCCGGTGAAGGAGGCGAGTCGGCCTCGGAGGAAGAGATCGAACTCGCCGCGGCCCGGGAAGACGGCCGGCCCCGGTCGGTCAGGCGCCGGGACCGCCGCATCGAACGCATTGCGAACTCGCGGCTGTTTCGGGTTATCGAGTCCAGCAGTCGCTTCGACGAACTGGAGGTCCTCTCTGTCCTCCGCAATCATCGTTTTGGCAAGACAATTCGGACTCGCGGCCGGGTCGGGACCGAGGAGCACGCACTGACGCTGTTGCTCTTTCATCAGGTCGATAGCAGTGCCTTCAGGCGACTGCTCACCGACCGACTCCACGCCTGGGACCGACTCGACGGCAACGGACTCGTGACTGTCGCGGATTGGGGTGACTCGCCGCGACTGTGGGCTACCGTGGATATCGTCGGGAGTTCGCTCGTGGACCGCGACCGACTCCCCCGCCGCGAGGCGCTTGCCCACGCCCGGACACTCTCGCGCGCACTCGTCACCATCCACCAGCACGGCATTGTTCACGGTGGCGTCGACCCGCTGACGGTGAGCTATCCGCCGACCGGCCTTGACGGCGCCGTCGAACCGATGCTCGACATGATTGGCCTCACCGCCGTCTACCGCCGCTTTGCCGACACAGACACGCTGCTCGATATTCGCTACGCTGCTCCCGAACAGTTCGACGAACAAAACATCGACGGCGCGACTGATATCTACCAGCTCGGGGCGGTGCTCTACCGTGCGCTCACCGGCCACCCACCCTACGAGGGCGACGCCGAGGCAGTTCGCGAGCAGATTCGGGCCGGTGACCGTACGCCACCGACCGAGCGCAATCCAGACCTCCCGGACGCTGTCGACGACATCATTGCGAAGGCAATGGCGACACAGAAACTACTCCGGTACGACAACGCGACGCGGTTTCATCAGGAAATCAGACAGCTCTGTGACGATTTCAGCTGAGTGCGGTAGTGCAACAACGCGTCAAAAATAGCGCTCCTTTCGGGATTCGCAAAGAGCGGTGATTACTGCACGGCGAGTACAGTCTCAAACGAGGCTGGTCTCGCCGGCGGTGTCTGTGCGGGTACTGA
>JAQCNR010000249.1 GCA_028274925.1 Halovenus sp. | reverse complement strand
GACATCGACTCCATCTTCGGGCTCTGGGACGTCCATCACTCGACTTGCTGTGACCAACTCGTGGCGGCGAAGGGGCCCCAACGTGTGCTCTGCGTCGCCCGTCCCCAGGAACGTGCGGATGCCGATTAACCACTGCCGCTTCTGAAGTAACCCTGGGTATCGTTTGGGGTCGAAGCCGACAAGCACCCCAGTGCCGTAGATGAACTCACGAAGGGCGGCCCGATTGAATCCGTCACCCGTCGTTTTGTACGGTCGAGAGACCCACATTAAGCGACCCGAGTGGAGACAGAGCAATCAACACACGTCACGGGGTGGAAGTGGAGCGGTCGCCAGTCGGAGATGAGTAGGCACTCCTGAAGGGTGGAGTCGAGTTCAGAGTGGGGAGTAGGTTCCGTGCTGACTTGAACGGTCGAGTTGCATGGCCAGCCGGCAGCAGACGACCCCTCCGACCAAGCCGAACAGTAGTACCGAGGGAGCAATCCAGAACGCCCAGCCGCCGAGGCGGCCGAGCCCGATCCAGACCAAGACGGCAAGCAGGTCAGCACCGATGACGACCACCAAACCGCCGAAAATCGTGAGTGCGATACGGGGCCCGACGGGCTCGTCGATGGTGGCCGACACCCGTCCGAGGACGAAGGCGAACGCGAGGATGCACACACTCCCGAACAGCAGCGTTTGGCCGAGGTTCGAGAGTGCGGGGCTGGCGACTAACAGTGTTGATTGCATCGAGACCCCAAGCAGCTCCGGGAGGAGCAGAAGCACGCCGATACACATCTGCGTACGAGCGAAGTCACGGGTTGCGGCGACTCGATCATCGAGTTGGAGGGATACCGGCCGCTTGTCGGGTGGGAGTGCCATCCGTGCCTGCGTGTACGAGGTATCTACACTTAATTCCCCATCGGTTATTTCGAAAGTTGAGAACGCACTCGGGTGTGGAACCGCCCGACGTGACGGTGTCTTGACCAATAGGCCCGGTTCGAAATCACCAGAGTGGGCCAAATAGTGCATCGCCCGAAGATGCGCTCTGGACGGTCGGGGTTCGAAAAGATGAGAGCGCTACCGAGCAACTGGAATCGAAGCCGAATTGCGTCGGCGCAAACCCCAGGAAAGGGGTCGATACTGACCCTCCCTGTCGAGGTTTGCGCCGGCGCAAAGTCGCCGTAGAAACAGAATGTCGTCGGACTGTCGTCGGCTGCGACTACGAATCCACGATTTGCTTGACCTCCTCTTCTGGAATACCGGCTTCGAGCAGGACCGTTTCCCAGGGGCCGAACGAGCGGGTCAGTGCATCTGGATCGAATTCCCCGTGGTTCCGGTACTCTTCTTTGTCCGGAGGGCGGCCGAGAAGGCCGTAGACTCGCTCGACATCTTGCAGCCCCCGATGGTCCGGGGAGTCCTGCTGTTCTTCAGCGAGCGCCGCTGCCACCAACTCACAGGCCTCGTCCCACGAACCGACTCCCCGCTCGATAAGTCCAACCGGGAACTCACCTACCTCTTCGTACCGTTCCTTAGACGGTGGCTCGCCGTCGTGGGCTGCGACCCGGAACAGGTCGTCAAGTAGTAGTTCCTGACGGGGGGCGGCGACAGTGTGAGCAGGGTTCAACCCCGCCTTCGCGAGCACGTCGTCGTGCGACCCGAACTTCCGGAGGCTCCGGTGGGTGTGGACACTCAGTTTCAGAATCGCCTGGTAGTTCGGCGGGCTACCGAGCAACCGTGAGAGCCGCCACATCTCTTGCACTGCATCTTCGAACGTGACCAGTTTGTGGTGGCGGTTCGGTGGAAATTCAGTCTCCGACCACTCTGAGAGCCGCTCACAGACACCGTCCCAATCGTCGAACCGTTTCCGAAGCAATGTCGACGTCCACTCTCCCTCGGCGTCGTATTCGACCGATGACGGAGTGTGTCCTACCTTCTTCGCAACCCGTTCGAGATCTTCCAACAGCGTCTCGTTCGGGACGGGAGCATTCGCGTTTGGCTTCTCCTCGGGGTCGAGCCCAGCCGCCTCCAGCGCCGCCGTCCAGTTGTCGAAGCGTCGCAGAATCGTCGTCGACGAATTCTCGCTCTCCTCGTTGAACTCGGACGCTGTCGGGGGATGGCCGAGGTTGTCGGCAATCCGACTCAGGTCGGCCAGCAGGTCGTCGATGGGTATGCGAGCGCTCATATTCGGGGGCCCAGTGTTGCTGTGGGTTACGGTTATCTACTCTTAAAATCCCCTATGCGATTCTGGAGGCCTCCGTAGGTCTCCTCCCGCTACCCCACTCACGAGACTGGATGATCGTACGTTTCGAAAGCGAACTCCCCCTGTCTGACTATCCAGTGCTTTCCGTTCATCTCGATAATATCCTCCTGGTCAAGGGCACGTTCAACGTGGTCGTCAACATCGTTTACGTCGTCCGGAGCGACCTCCTGAAGGTCCTCAACCGGCAGTCCCGGGTTCTCCGCGACCGTATGTAGCACCTGGCGGTACTCGTCCATCTAGCCAAGACCAGGGAGGAGTGGGACATAGTACTATCCTCCAGTGACCGTCGAAGGGTGGGGTGGATAGTCAGAGATGACCGAAGGCGTCGGCCAACTCTTCTCGCATCCGCTCGCGGCGGAGCTCTCGCAGCCGTTCCTCAGGGACGTAACTCTGCTTGAGGACCTCGACGCTGCTGCTCCCCTGTTCGTCAGCGGCGGCCTGCAACCATTCGTCGACCTCCCCCATGACCTTCGTGTATCGCTCGTACCAGAACCGACGGCAATGCTTCGGGGAGGGGCGGTCGCTATCGAGTCGGACATCGGCCCGTTCGGCGAGCGCGGCGAAGCGATTGCCGATGGTCGTCGGGGAGACGTGGCCGGTGGCCGACCGCGTTGACGGGAACAGGTAGCCGGCCGTGTCGGCGGTCCAGGTGTCGGTGAGTGCGGAGAGCCGGTCCGCGACAAGCTGCTCGCCGAAGAGCAGCGCAACCGTCCCTGGGCCGTTCTTCCGCTCCCGGAACTCGATGAGCGCACCATCGTCGCCAGCCTCGTCCGAGAGGACGAGTTGCTCCCGGTGGAGTGCCGCCACCTCTCCGCGGCGCAAACCCCACCCACCGAGGGCGACAACCACCAATCGCTCTGCCGGGGTGTCGGCGGCATCGTACAGGCGACGGATCTGGAATGGTTCTAACGCGCTCGGCGACTCGTCGGTCCCCGAGTCCCATCCGTACCGCTCGTCCATCAGCCCAGTCGTGGGGTTGAACGCGGCCCGCCCGGCCACGACAGCCGACTCGTAGAACTCCCCGATAGCCGTGTGGTACTGGTACTTCGAGGGCCCGTCGGAGAGCGTTTGGTCGAGTCGGTCGTAGGCGGCGGTCACCTCATCGTAGGCCCTCGGCCGGTCGTCGGTGTCCTCGACCGGGTCCAGCAGGGCAGCTCGCCCGTTCGCGTGTGCGTACGCGCGGAGGTAGGCCTGGAGTCGGCTCTGCTTCGTCTCGATTGTACTTTCCGACCCGATATCGTCACGGCGCTGCTGGGAACTCAGCCAGCGGTCCAGTTGCTGGCGGGTCGCTTCATCTTCGGTCGCCCAGTCGGGCCCCGATGACTCCTCGGTAACGCCGACGACCTCCCGGCACCATCTAGTCAACGTGGTGTCGTGGTACTGCCGGAGTGCGTACTCCAGATTTCGATGGCCGTGTGCCCGGAGCCACTCACGACTGGGGACTGTCGTCTCGGGGTCCTTCCCGTCGTCCTTGAGGAGCGGCCAGATCACGTGGCGGTAGGCGACGAGCAACTCGTCGGCCGAGAGGTTGGACCATTTCTCATCGCCGCTCCGGATAGCGCTGGCGACCGTCTCGGGGTCGCGCTCCTCGTCGACGGACTCCTGCGGTCCGAGTTTGCTCGCGTAGGTCGAGGGAATCGAGTCCCTGGAGTCGGCGTTCGGTTCTGAGTCGGCCATGCTCGGTCTTGTCAGGTGATGTACTGGATAGCCGATAGTTCTTGCGGCTGCGTTGTTCGGAGGAAACAACGCAAATGCCGAAAAATCGGGCCATATCGGTGGCATTACGGATAAACCGCATATCGCTATACTAATTCCAGTCGCGGCCGCGACACCACAGGTTCGGAAGGTGGATTTGTATTAATCTAAAATATACAAACACTAATTAGGTGAAAAGTCGCTGGAGCCGTCTTTCGATCGGTATGGTATCAAATAACGTATAGTAACAAACCTGAAGAAAATTCCAGAGTTCAACAATATGGATATATACAAATCAGACGCTGAGTCATAGGTTAGCGTCAAGTATACTGAACCGCCCCGGAAGCAGACCCACAGACTTGACTTCGTATCGA
>JAQCNR010000248.1 GCA_028274925.1 Halovenus sp. | reverse complement strand
GCTGCCGAGGCCGTTGACTTTCGCTCTGTAACAAACCCTATCTCATCGACGTAGCGGACAAAATCCGCACCACTGATACGCAGACGGTAACTCCCGTTCTGATGCTGCTGGAGAGTTCCGTGAATCCCCGAAGAACCGAGCAGTGAACGCACACTGTCGAGCAGTTCACGGCTCATCGATGCAACTGTAATTTCCCGTTGCGTGGCCGAAACGTGTGCCTCTCCCTCGATATATGCATTCAAGAAGTTTCGCTGTGTTTCCCAGTCTGCGCGCTGAATTGACTCGGGAACTCGTTGCTGCCCAGATTGCTTGAGAAGCGCTGGCTCGAGATCCTCGAGGAAACTCACAAACTCACTGGCAGTACAGTTGCTCTCTGCCGTGGCTTTGTCCTCGTGCGGGGTTCGTTCTGAACAGGTCAGTCCTAATCTGTCGTACGCCTCTCGTATGTCCGCAAGAATCGCCCTGTCTTTGTTCGTGATAGATACTGACCCTGTATTGTCTTCGTTCACAACGGCGTGTCCTTCTGCGACAATGTAGCCAACGAGTCTTGCGAGCCACGGTTCCCAACTTTCTGGTAATTCGAGGCGAACCGCGTTGTTCGCTCTCGAGCGTCGGTAATCGGTGTCCAGAGCAGTCTGCGAAGACGTCGGTACCCGTTCGGGAACAGCAACGAAATCCTCTGAATTCAGCTCTTTTGCCTTTTTTGGAACGAATTCACCGTCAGACTGGACGAACAACGGATGTGACGGCGTTACTTCCAGTTGCTTGCCACTGGCGGTCGTAATCCGATACATCTGGTCTGGTGACTCACGCTTCCACACCTTCGTCGCTCGTTGCTGGGTAATCTCCCCGTCGGCAGTCAGTGACGGAACCGGAATATCGACGGTATCGTAGACGCCGTCGTCAACTGGCTTCGGATTGTCGAGATTCTCCTCGACGAGGTCACGGATCTGCCGCCGTCGCCCGTTACCGAGCGTGACGCTGGTATCCCCCTTCATACACTTTCCAGTCCCCGGATCACCCACAAGAAGGATGTGCAGGTCCCCACGGGTTCGCGAGCCGTCGGGGAGGAATTTCGTCACGCCCGAAAAGAGCTGGAAGGCCATCGCCTGCTTCTCCTTCTCGTAGCCGTAGATGGAGGGCGCGATGGCGCCAGTCATCTCTTCGTAGATGTTGTCCTGGTTCGAGAGTTCGACAATCTCCTTTTTGTCCTCGTCGGTAATCTCCATCTCCTCGAACTGCTCGTCCTCGATGTCGATGGTCAGCCCTTCCATGTAGACGTCGAACATGGCGGACTTCTCGCGGTCGTTGCCCTGCTGTTCGAGTTTGAGAATTCCAGTCGCCGTGACGTGGTCTCCGGGGGTGACCTCGCCGGTAATGTCGTCTTCGATGTTGACGTCGATGTTCTGTGGCGTCTCGCCGCCGCGCAGCCCTTCGGGCGACTCTTGGACTCGCAGTTTCTGTGCGTCGATAAACTCAGACTGGTCGTAGTTGATGCGAAACGGGCCCTGTCGCTCACAGCCCTGGCACTCGTGGGGTTCCTGGAAATCCCCGCCCTCCTGGGGGATGCGGGTGAGCGTGCCACAGCGCTGGCACTCGAAAGCCGCAGTGGTGATTTTCGGCCGCACGTCGGTCGCCTTCCTGATGATACCCTTGACGGAAATCAACATTCCGCGGTGGTCCGACCGGATACCGCGGATTTCGGTCGTCTCGGGGAGGTTGCGCACCCGGACGTGTGCCTGTCCGAGCGAGACGTCGACCGGGAGGTCGTACAGCCGGAGGGCCTCCTCGGCGTACTCCCGGAGTTGGTCGGGCTTGTTCCGGAAGTCGTCGGCCAAATCGGAGTCGAACCGGTAGAGGTCCTGCCAGTCGATGTACAGCGACTTCTGTTCGTTGGGGTATTTCTGGGCGAGTTCGGCGATTTCGTTGCGGTAGTAACTCCTGTAGAACTCCTCGAAATTGTCGATCAGTTCGGTGTCGTCCGCACGGGCCATTTGATGGGCTGAGATAGTTCCTACTCCCTGAAGAACTTTCCCACCAGACGAGCCTACGCCCGCCGCAGTGCTGGCGTCCCATCTGGCATCAGTTCACGCCCACCCCGGGCTGCATCGACGAGCATCGGAATGCCGTGGAGGAGACCGAGAATGGCAAAATGCAGGCCAGCAACGGTTGCAACTGTCCCCGCGAGTACGAACCCAACCGAGCCAATGCCAGCGGCGAGATAGATTCCTCCGCGGTCGACCAGCGTCCACGTCCCGAGATAGCCGATTGCGAAGGCGACCCCCCACGGAAGCCACATAAGTAGTCGTCCGGTGGCAGTGTCACCGAGCACGAGCCCGACGCCGTTTGCCACCGTTGCGAGGAGACTGACAATGAGCCACAATAGAAACGGTGAGGACAGC